>NZ_JANFAK020000178.1 GCF_024721315.2 Streptomyces sp. Isolate_45 | reverse complement strand
ACACCGGCGCCTGCTCCACGATCACGTGCGCGTTCGTCCCGCTGAACCCGAACGACGACACACCCGCACGACGCGGGGCATCGGTGCGGGGCCAGGCGATGGTCTCGCCGATCAGGGAGACGGCGCCCGCGTTCCAGTCGACGTGGGGGGTGGGCTCGTCGAGGTGGAGGGTCTTCGGCACGATGCCGTGGCGCATCGCCTCGACCATCTTGATGATGCTCGCGACACCTGCCGCGGCCTGTGTGTGTCCGATGTTCGACTTGATGGAGCCGAGCAGCAGCGGGCGGTCGGCCGGGCGGTCCTGGCCGTACGTGGCGAGGAGGGCCTGGGCCTCGATCGGGTCGCCCAGCGTCGTGCCCGTACCGTGCGCCTCGACGACGTCCACGTCGGCGGCCGCCAGGCGGGCGTTGGTGAGGGCCTGGTGGATGACGCGCTGCTGTGACGGGCCGTTGGGGGCGGTGAGCCCGTTGGAGGCACCGTCCTGGTTGATGGCGCTGCCGCGGATCACGGCCAGTACGGGGTGTCCGTTGCGTTGCGCGTCGGACAGTCGCTCGACGAGGAGCATGCCGACGCCCTCGCCCCAGCCGGTGCCGTCGGCGGCGGCCGCGAAGGGCTTGCAGCGGCCGTCGGAGGCGAGGCCGCGCTGGCGGCTGAACTCGGTGAAGGTGGCTGGGGTCGCCATGACGGTGACACCGCCGGCGAGGGCCATGGTGCACTCCCCCGCCCGCAGGGCCTGCACCGCGAGGTGCAGGGTGACCAGGGAGGACGAGCAGGCCGTGTCGACCGTGACGGCGGGGCCTTCGAGGCCGAACGTGTAGGACACCCGGCCGGAGGCGATGCTTCCGGAGCTGCCGGTGCCGAGGAAGCCCTCGACGCCCTCGGGGACGGAGTCCAGGCGGGCGGTGTAGTCGTGGTACATCACGCCGGCGAAGACGGCCGTCCGGCTGCCGCGCATCGACGTCGGGTCGATGCCGGCCCGTTCGAACGCCTCCCACGAGGTTTCCAGCAGCAGTCGCTGCTGCGGGTCCATCGCCATGGCCTCGCGCGGGGAGATGCCGAAGGGCGCGGGGTCGAAGCGGGCGGCGTCGTAGAGGAATCCGCCTTCGCTGACGTAGCTGGATCCGGCGCTGTCGGGGTCGGCGTCGTAGAGCGTTTCCACGTCCCAGCCGCGGTCCGCCGGGAATCCGGAGATCGCGTCACGGCCGTCGGCGACGAGCTGCCACAGGTCCTCGGGGGTGCGGACACCGCCCGGGTAGCGGCAGCTCATCGCGACGATCGCGATGGGCTCCTGGTTCTGTTCCTCGACTTCGCGCAACCGCCTGCGGGCCTGGCGCAGATCGGCGGTCGCCCGCTTGAGGTAGTCGCGAAGCTTGTCCTCGTTCACCATGTGCGTGGGCTCCATGCCAGAGAGGCGGTCGTACGGGTCTGTCCGTGGTGGTCGGGGGTGCCGGGCGGGCACGGGTGGTGCCGCGCCCGGCGGGCTCGCCGGCGCTTCGGCTCAGGAAGCGCCGAGTTCGTCGTCGAGCAGGTCGAAGAGCTCGTCGTCGGTGGCCGTGTCGAGGTCGTCGTCGGTGTCCTCGTCGGCCGTGGTGCGGCCGGTGTCCTGGCCGGTGTGCCACTTGGACATGAGGGCCTGGAGGCGCATCGTGATGCGCGACCTGGTGACGCTGTCGGCGTCCGTCGCCTCCGCCGCTCCCAACGCGGCTTCCAGCCGGTCGAGTTCGTCGAAGACGGCTGGTCCGTCGCCGTCGAGGGCGAGTGCGGTGCGCAGGTGGCCGGCGAGTTGCTCGGGGGTCGGGTGGTCGAAGATGAGCGTGGCCGGGAGTCGCAGTCCGGTGGCCGCGCCGAGGCTGTTGCGCAGTTCGACCGCCGTCAGCGAGTCGAAGCCGAGTTCCTTGAACGCGCTGCCCGGCTGGATGGCGGCCGCGCCGTTGTGGCCGAGTACCTGGGCGACGTGGGTGCAGACCGTGTCGAGCAGTACCCGGTCCCTTTCGGCGGGCGGCAGTTGGGCGAGCCGCTGCGCCGTGGAGCCCGGGGCTTCGGCGGTCGCGCCGCCGCTCGTCCTGCGGCGTACGGGTGCACGGAGCAGGCCGCGCAGCAGGGGTGCGACGTGGTCGCCGGCCTGGGCCCGGAGGGTGGCCAGGTCGAGTCGGGCGGGCACGAGGAGGCTCGTGGTCCGCGGTGCGTCGCCCTCCCGGGGGGTCGTCGAGTCCCACAGCGCGGCGTCGAAGAGGGCCAGTCCGTCGGACTGCGACAGCGCGTTCATGTTGCCGCGTTCGAGGCGCTGCCGGTCCTGGTCGTCGAGGCCGGCGGCCATACCGGCCTCGTCGTCCCACAGGCCCCAGGCGAGCGAGAGGCCCGCCAGTCCCTGTGCCCGGCGGTGTTGGGCGAGCGCGTCGAGGAAGGTGTTGCCGGCCGCGTAGTTGGCCTGGCCGGCGTTGCCGAACACGCCTGCCGCCGAGGAGAACAGGACGAACGCCGACAGGTCGAGTTCCCGGGTCAGTTCGTGCAGGTTCCAGGCGGCGTCGGCCTTGGGCCGCAGCACCTTCGTGACCCGTTCGGGGGTGAGTGAGGTGACGGTTCCGTCGTCGAGTACACCGGCGGTGTGCACGACGGCGGTCAGTGGGTGTGCGGCCGGTACGGAGTCCAGCAGTGCGGCCAGGGCGTCCCGGTCGGCGGTGTCGCAGGCGCCCCAGGTGACGCGGGCGCCCAACATGGCCAGTTCGTCACCGAGTTGTGCCGCGCCGGGTGCCGCGCCGCCGCGGCGGCTGGTGAGCAGCAGGTGGCGCACGCCGTGCTCGGTGACGAGGCGCCGGGCGAGGAGGCCGCCGAGGGTGCCGGTGGCTCCGGTGATCAGGACGGTGCCCTCGGGGTCCGGTCCACGGCCGGCGGGGGCGCCGTCCGGCTGCGCGGGCTCGGCCGGGGTCAGCGTGGCGCGGGCCAGCCGGGGGGCGTGTACGACCCCTTCGCGCAGTGCGAGTTGGGTCTCGTCGGTTGCGAGCGCCGCGGGCAGCGCGCGGTGGGATCCGTCCTCCTCGTCGAGGTCGATCAGGACGAACCGGTCGGGGTGCTCGGCCTGGGCGGAGCGCACCAGACCCCACACGGCCGCTTGCGGCAGGTCCGTCACGTCCCCGTCGGGGTCCGTGGCGACGGCGCCGCGGGTGACGATCGCGAGCCGGGATGCGGCGAACCGGTCGTCGGCCAGCCAGCCCTGGACCAGTTCGAGGGCGTGGCGGGTAGCGGCGTGGGCGGCGGTGGCCGGGTCCGTCGGCGCGAGGTCGGCGGCCGGGGTGACGAGGACCCTCTCCGGTACCTCCTCACCCAGGGCCTCGGCGAGGTCGAAGGCTTCGCCGAGGGCGCTCAGGTCGGCGTGGGTCGCCTCGGACGGGTCGTCGAGGACTCCGGCCCGTTCCAGGGCGGCGCCCACCTTGAGCGGGTCCGCGCCGAGCAGCGCCCATCGGCCGTCGGCCGGCGACTGCGTCGTGGTGAGGGGCAGGGTGGTCCAGTCGATCCGGAACAGGGCCTCGCGTACGGGGCCGGCGGCGATGCCGTCGGCGGCCAGGGGGCGCAGGACGAGCGAGTCGACGCTCAGGACGGGCTGTCCCGCCCCGTCCCACAGGGTCAGCGCCACTGCGTCCCGGCCGGCGGGTGTCATCCGTACGCGCAGGGTGGAGGCGCCGGCCGCGTACAGCCGTACGCCGTCCCAGGAGAAGGGCAGCCGCGCGCCCTGCGGGCCTTCGGGGAAGAACTCTCCGAGTCCGACGGCGTGCAGGGCCGCGTCGAGGAGCGCCGGGTGGAGGCCGTACGGGGCGGCTTCCGCGAGGCGGTCCGCGTCCAGGGCGACCTCGGCGTAGACGTGGTCGCCGAGCCGGTGGGCGCGGCGCAGGTTGCGGAAGGCGGGGCCGTAGCCGAGTCCGATGGCGTCGAAGCCCTCGTACAGTCCGTCCACGGGGCAGTCGACGGCGCCGGCCGGCGGCCACTCCGCCAGGGGTTGGACGCCGGTGTCGGTGTCCTGGGCGTCCGGGGCGAGGACGCCGTCGGCGTGCCGGGTCCACGGCTCGTCGGGGGCGGCCTGTTCGGGGCGCGAGTAGATCTGGAGGGCCCGGCGTCCGTGGGTGTCGGGCGCGGCCACGGCGAGCCGCAGCTGCGTTCCGCCCGTCTCGGGGAGCACCAGGGGTGCTTCGAGGATGAGGTCGTCGAGGCGGCCGCAGCCGGCGTGGTCGCCGGCGCGGACGGCCAGTTCGACGAGCGCGGCGCCCGGCAGCAGGACGGTTCCCGCGACGCGGTGATCGGCCAGCCAGGGGTGGGTGCGCAGGGAGAGCCGCCCGGCGAAGAGGAAGCCGTCCGAGTCCGGGAGGTCGACCGCCGCCCCGAGGAGCGGGTGTGCGGTCGCGCCGAGGCCGGCGGAGGCGACGTCGCCCGCGAGGGCATGGGCGGGCGCCTCCAGCCAGTACCGCTGCCGCTGGAAGGCGTAGGTGGGCAGGTCGACCCGGCGGGCGCCGGTGCCGGAGTAGTAGGTCTGCCAGTCGACAGCGATCCCCCGCAGGTGGGCGCGGGCGAGGGCCGTGGCGAGGGTGGCCTCCTCGGGGCGGCCGGCGCGCAGGACGGGTGCGAAGGCGACGTCCACGGCCTCGGTGAGGCAGTCCTGGGCGAGGGCGGAGAGGACGCCCTCGGGACCGAGTTCGAGGTAGGTGGTCACGCCGGCGGCTTCCAGGCTGCGGACGCCGTCGAGGAAGCGGACCGTCTCGCGGACGTGCCGGACCCAGAAGTCCGCCGTACCCATCTCGCCGTCGGTGACGATGGCGCCGGTCAGGTTCGACACGATCGGGATGCGCGGGGCACGGTAGGTGAGTCGTTCGGCCACCTCGCGGAAGGCGTCGAGCATGCCGTCCATCAGCGGGGAGTGGAAGGCGTGGCTGACGGTGAGGCGCTTGGTCTTCCGGTCGGGGAACGGGGCGACGACGGCCGGGGCGGCGTCCTCGTCACCGGCGATCACGACCGAGCGCGGACCGTTGACGGCCGCGATGCTCACCCGGGCGGTCAGTAGCGGGAGGATCTCCTCCTCCGACGCCTGTACGGCGATCATCACACCAGCGGACGGGAGTGCCTGCATCAACCTGGCGCGTGCCGCCACCAGTTCGCAGGCGTCGGGGAGGGACAGCACCCCGGAGACGTGCGCGGCGGCGATCTCACCGATGGAATGACCGGCCACGAAGTCCGGTGTCACACCCATTGATTCGAGGAGCCGGAACAGGGCCACCTCGACTGCGAACAGCGCCGGCTGCGTGAAACGCGTTTCGTCCAGCAGGGCCGCGTCCGTCCCGAAGAGGACATCGCGCAGGGGCGTTCCGAGGTCGAGCCGCTCCCCCACCTCGTTCAGCGCCGCGGCGAACACCGGGAAGGCATCGTACAGTTCGCGGCCCATGCCGAGCCGTTGGCTGCCCTGTCCGGTGAACAGGAAGGCGAGCTTCCCGGGGGTCGGCGAGTCCTCCAGCACGTGGGCGGACCGGTCGGCCGCGGCGAGCGCCGCGAGACCCGTCAGGAACCCGTCGCGGTCCTCGGCGACGACCGCGGCCCGCCGGTCGAGGCCGGCCCTGGTCGTGGCCAGGGCGTGGCCGATGTCGGTCGGGGACAGGTCGGGGTGTGCGGCGACGTGGGCCACCAGGCGCGCGGCCTGGTCGCGCAGGGCAGGGTCGTCCTTCGCCGAGAGGATCCACGGCAGGCTGCCCGGCGTCCGGGTGGGTGCGGTCCGTGCCGCGGGTCCGGCCGGTTCGGGGGCCTGCTCGATGATGGCGTGGGCGTTGGTGCCGCTGAATCCGAAGGAGGAGACCGCGGCGCGGCGCGGGCGCCCGGTCTCCGGCCAGTCCGTGGCCGACTCCAGGAGCGTGACGGCGCCGGCCGTCCAGTCGACGTGCGGGGTCGGCTCGTCGACGTGGAGGGTCCTGGGAAGGATCCCGTGCCGCATCGCCATGACCATCTTGATGATGCCCGCGACGCCGGCGGCGGCCTGCGTGTGGCCCATGTTCGACTTGATCGAACCGAGGAGCAGCGGCCGGTCAGCGGTGCGCTCCTGGCCGTAGGTCGCCAGGAGGGCCTGGGCCTCGATCGGGTCGCCGAGGGTCGTGCCCGTACCGTGCGCCTCCACGGCATCGACGTCGGCGGCCGACAGACCCGCGTTGGCCAGGGCCTGGCGGATGACGCGCTGCTGCGACGGACCGTTGGGAGCCGTCAGGCCGTTGGAGGCGCCGTCCTGGTTGATCGCCGTACCCCGGACCACGGCCAGCACCGGGTGACCGTTGCGGCGGGCGTCCGAGAGCCGCTCCACCAGCAGGACGCCGGCGCCCTCGGCCCAGCCCGTGCCGTCGGCGTCGGCGGAGAAGGCCTTGCAGCGGCCGTCGGCCGCGAGGCCCCGCTGTCGGCTGAACTCGACGAAGGCCGCGGGAGTCGCCATGACGGTCACGCCGCCCGCGAGGGCGAGTGAGCACTCCCCGCTCCGCAGGGCCTGCACCGCGAGGTGCAGGGCCACCAGGGAGGACGAGCAGGCCGTGTCGACGGTGACGGCCGGCCCCTCCAGGCCGAAGGTGTACGACAGCCGGCCGGAGATGACGCTGCCGGCGTTGCCCGTGCCGAGGAATCCCTCGACGCCCTCGGGCAGTGCCGCCAGCCTGGAGGCGTAGTCCTGGTACATGACACCGGCGAAGACGCCGGTCCTGCTGCCGCGCAGGGACCGCGGGTCGATGCCCGCCCGTTCGAACGCCTCCCACGAGGTCTCCAGCAGCAGGCGCTGCTGCGGGTCCATCGCGACGGCCTCGCGCGGCGAGATCCCGAAGAACGCCGGGTCGAAGGCGGAGGCCTCGGCGAGGAAGCCGCCCTCGCGGGCGTAGCTCGTACCCTCCCGGCCGGGGTCGGCGTCGAAGAGGCCGTCGACGTCCCAGCCCCGGTCCTCGGGGAACCCGGAGACGACGTCCCGGCCGTCCAGGACGAGCCGCCACAGGTCCTCGGGCGACTGCACGTCCCCGGGGTAGCGGCAGCCCAGTCCGACGATCGCGATGGGCTCGTCGTCCCGGACGGTGACGGCGACCGCCGTCCGCGACGCCGCGGGCGCCGCTCCGAGCAGCTCGGACCGCAGGTGGTCGGCCAGGACCGTCGAGGTCGGGTAGTCGAAGACGAGGGTGGCGGGCAGCCTCAGGCCGGTGGCCGAGCCCAGCAGGTTGCGCAGTTCGACGGCGGTCAGCGAGTCGAAGCCCAGCTCGCGGAAGGACCGGTCGGCCTCGACCGCCCCGGGCCCGGCGTGACCGAGCACGGCCGCAACCTGGGTGCGCACCAACTCCAGTACGAATAGCGCCTGTTCCGCGTCCGACAGGCCGACGAGTGCTGCGGCCGGGGTGTCGACATCGGCGACACCGGCGGCCCGGCGGGTGGGTGTGCGGACGAGGCCGGAGAGCAGCGGCGGGAGCATGCCGGCGCCCGCCTGGACGCGGAGTGCGGCCGGGTCCAGCTTGACCGGCACCAGCAGTGACCGTCCGGTGGCCGGCGCGGCGTCGAACAGGGCCACACCCTCCGCGGCCGTCAGGGCGCTCACGCCACCCCGGCCGAGCCGGGAGACGTCCTCGGCGGCGAGGGTGTCCCCCATGCCGCCCGTCTCGGCCCACAGGCCCCAGGCGAGGGAGGTGCCCACCAGGCCCTGGGCGTTGCGGTGGGCGGCGAGGGCGTCCAGGAAGGTGTTCGCCGCCGCGTAGTTGGCCTGCCCGGCGCCACCGAACACACCGGCCGCGGAGGAGAACAGCACGAAGGCCGACAGGTCGAGTTCGCGGGTCAGCTCGTGCAGGTTCCAGGCCGCGTCGACCTTGGGGCGGAGGACCGCCGACAGACGCTCGCCGGTCAGGGAACCGATCACCCCGTCGTCCAGGACACCGGCCGTATGCACGACACCCGTCAGCGGATGCTCCGCCGGAACGGCCGCCAGTACGGCCGCCAGCGCGGCACGATCGGCGACGTCACACGCCGCCCACGACACCTCGGCGCCCAGACCGGCCAACTCCGCCGACAACTCGGACGCGCCCTCGGCCGCCCCACCACGACGACTCACCAGCAACAGGTTCCGCACACCATGCTCGGCCACCAGGTGACGGGCGAAGAGCCCACCCAGCGAACCACTCGCACCCGTCACCAGCACCGTGCCCGCGGCATCCCACTCCGGAGCGGGGGCGTCGGCGCCGACCGACGCACGCACCAGCCTCGGCACCAGGACCGCGCCGTCGCGCACCGCGACCTCGGACTCGCCCGAGGCGAGGGCCGTCATGAGCGCCTGTTCGGGCAGGTCGGTGTTGTCGGCGGCCAGGTCGACCAGCGCGAAACGTCCGGGGTGTTCGGTGGCGGCCGATCGGATGAGGCCCGACAGCGCGGCGTCCGCGAGATCGTGGACGGGCCCGGCCGTCGGACCGGCCACCGGTACGGCGCCCCGGGTGACGAACACCAGGCGTGAGGACGCGAACCGTTCCTCGGTGAGCCAGGACCGGACGAGGGCCAACCCCTCGGCCGTCCGCGCGTGCACCGCTTCCGGGAGCACGATGTCGGCGGGTGCCGGGCCGGTGGTGACGAAAACCAGGTCCGGTACGTCGCCCTCCGCGGCCGCCAGGGCGCTCGGATCGGCGTACTCGGTGCAGTCCAGGCCGGTTACCGGCCCGCCTACGACGGCCCGCGAGGGGATGTCGGCAGTTGTCCGGTCCGTCGGGAGCGGCGTCCACTCGACGTGGAAGAGGGAATCCGGGCGGCGGTCGCGAGCGGCCGCGCCGATCCGGTCGGGTGAGACCGTTCGCAGGGTCAGGGAGTCCACCGAGGCGACGGGCCGCCCGGCGGGGTCGGCCAGTTCGAGGGAGACGGCGCCCCGACCGGCGGGAGCCAGGCGGACCCGGGCGGCCGCGGCGCCGGCCGCGTGCAGCCGTACGCCGCTCCACGCGAAGGGCAGCCGGGCGCCCTGCGCGGCGTCGGCGTCGGTGTCCGGGCCGGCGGTGAGGGAGCCGTCGAGGGCCAGGGCGTGCAGTGCGGAGTCGAGCAGTGCGGGGTGCAGTCCGAACGTGTCGGCTGCGTCCTGCGCGCCGCCGGTCAGGGAGAGTTCGGCGAAGAGTTCGCCGTCGCCCCGCCAGGCCGAACGCAGGGCGCGGAACAGGGGCCCGTACGCGAGTCCGGCGGCGTCGAGCAGTGCGTACGCCTCGTCCACCGGGACGGGGGTGGCGCCGACGGGCGGCCAGACGGCGAGGTCGGCGCCGGCGGCGCGCACCTCGTCCGCGAGGAGTCCGGCGGCGTGCCGCAGCCAGGGTTCGTCGTCGGCGCCGGCCGGGCGGGAGTACGCGGCGACCGGGCGGCGGCCCGAGGGGTCGGGTGCCCCCACGGTGACCTGGACCTCGACGGCGTCGCCGGTGTCCGGCAGGACCAGCGGTGCCTGGAGTGTCAGTTCGTCGAGGGCGGGGGCCCCGACCCGGTCTCCGGCGTGCAGGGCCAGTTCGACGAGGGCCGTGCCCGGGACCAGGACGGATCCCATGACGGCGTGGTCGGCGAGCCAGGGGTGGGTGCGCAGCGAGAGCCGGCCGGTGAGGACGTGCCCGTCGGCGTCCGCGAGGGAGACGGCCGCGCCCAGCAGGGGGTGGCCGGCGGCCGCGAGGCCGAGTCCGGTGGCGTCCCCGGGCAGCGGGGTGCCGGTCTCCGGCCAGAAGCGCTCCCGCTGGAAGGGGTAGGTGGGCAGGTCGACGCGCTTGGCGCCGGCCCCGGCCCCGGCCCCGGCGAAGTAGGCGTTCCAGTCGATCGTGACACCCCGGGCGTGTGCCCGGGCGAGCGCGGAGGTCGTGGTCTCCGGTTCGGGGCGGTCGGCGCGCATCGTGGCGGCGAAGGCGGCCGAGGTCGGGTCGGTGACGCAGTCCTGGGCGAGGGCGGACAGGGTTCCGTCCGGGCCCAGTTCGATGTACGTCGTCACGCCGGCGGCTTCCAGGGTGCGGACGCCGTCGAGGAAGCGGACCGTCTCGCGGACGTGACGGACCCAGAAGTCGGCCGTACCCATCTCGCCGTCGGCGATCAGGGCGCCGGTCAGGTTGGACACGATCGGGATGCGCGGGGCACGGTAGGTGAGTCGTTCGGCCACCTCGCGGAAGGCGTCGAGCATGCCGTCCATGTGGGGCGAGTGGAAGGCGTGGCTGACGGTGAGGGGCTTGGTCTTCCGGTCGGGGAAGGATTCGACGACGGCCGTCGCGGCGTCCTCGTCACCGGCGATCACGACGGCTCGGGGGCCGTTGACGGCGGCGATGCCCACCCGGTCCGTGAGGAGCGGGAGGATCTCCTCCTCCGACGCCTGGACGGCGATCATCACGCCGCCGCCCGGCAGTCCCTGCATCAACCGGCCGCGCGCTGCGACGAGTTGGCACGCGTCGTCCAGGGTGAGGACGTCCGCGACGTGCGCGGCGGCGATCTCGCCGATGGAGTGGCCGGACAGGAAGTCCGGTCGGACGCCCCACGATTCGAGGAGTCGGAACAGGGCCACCTCGACGGCGAACAGCGCGGGCTGGGTGTACTCCGTACGGTTGAGCAGTGCGGGGTCCGTGCCGAACAGCACGTCCTTCAGGGGTGGTTCGAGTGCGACGCGGTCGCAGATCGCGTCGAGGGCGGACGCGAACACCGGGTGGGCTTCGTACAGTTCGCGCCCCATGCCGAGGCGTTGGCTGCCCTGTCCGGTGAACAGGAACGCGGTGCGGCCGCTCCTACCGGCCGTGTCCCGGGTCAGTGCGGGGGCGGTGCGGCCGGCGGCGAGGGCGTCGAGGGCGGTGGTGGCCGTGGTGCGGTCCGGCGTCACGATCACCGCGCGGTGGTCGAAGGCGGCGCGGGTCGTGGCCAGTGAGTGGGCGAGGTCGGCGAGTTCGAGGTCGGGGTGGGCGTCCAGGTGGGCGCTCAGGGCGCGGGCCCGGTCGGCGAGGGCCCGTCCCGTGCGGCCGGACAACGGCAGGGGGAACACGCCCGGGGTCGCCCCGGCGTCCGTTGGGGCGTCGGTGCCGGTCGCGGCGCCCGTGCCGGCCTCTGTGTCGGCGGGGGCCTGTTCGATGATCGTGTGGGCGTTGGTGCCGCTGATGCCGAACGAGGACACGCCGGCCCGGCGGGGGCGGCCCGTCTCCGGCCACGGCACCGACTCCGTCAGCAGGTCGACGGCGCCTGCCGACCAGTCCACGTGCGGGGACGGCTGCTCCGCGTGCAGGGTCCGGGGCAGCACTCCGTGCCGTATCGCCATGACCATTTTGATGACGCCGGCGACGCCGGCGGCGGCCTGGGTGTGGCCGATGTTGGACTTGATGGAGCCGAGCAGCAGCGGCCGGCCGTCGGGCCGGTCCTGGCCGTAGGTGGCCAGGAGCGCCTGTGCCTCGATCGGGTCGCCGAGGGTCGTACCGGTGCCGTGGGCCTCGACGGCGTCCACGTCGGCGGCGGTCAGGCCGGCGCCGGCCAGCGCCGCACGGATGACGCGCTGCTGCGAGGGCCCGTTGGGCGCGGTCAGGCCGTTGCTCGCACCGTCCTGGTTGACGGCCGAGCCGCGTACGACCGCCAGCACCGGGTGCCCGTTGCGGCGGGCGTCCGACAGCCGCTCCACGAGCAGCATGCCGGCGCCCTCGCCCCAGCCGGTGCCGTCCGCACCCGCCGAGAAGGCACGGCAGCGGCCGTCGGCCGACAGGCCGCGCTGGCGGCTGAAGCCGACGAACGTCCCCGGGGTGGCCATGACGGTGACACCGCCGGCCAGCGCCAGGTCGCATTCGCCGGTGCGCAGGGACTGGATGGCCATGTGCAGGGCGATGAGCGACGACGAGCAGGCGGTGTCGATGGTGACGGCGGGGCCTTCGAGGCCGAAGGTGTACGAGACGCGCCCCGAGGCGATGCTGCCGGTGCTGCCCGAACCCAGCGAGCCGTCCGCGCCGTCCGCCGACCGCTCCAGCAGGGCGGCGTAGTCGTGGTACATGACGCCGGCGAAGACGCCGGTCCGGCTGCCGCGCACGGTGGCGGGGTCGATGCCGGCCCGTTCGAAGGCCTCCCAGGTGGTTTCCAGCAGCAGCCGCTGCTGGGGGTCGGTGCCGACGGCCTCGCGCGGGCTGATCCCGAAGAACGCCGGGTCGAACGCGGCGGCGTCGTGCAGGAATCCGCCGTGGCGGGTGTACGAGGTACCGGGGTGGTCGGGGTCGGGGTGGTAGAGGGAGTCGACGTCCCATCCCCGGTCGGCCGGGAAGCCGGTGATGGCGTCCCCGCCGCCCTCCAGCAGCCGCCACAGTTCCTCGGGGGTGGTCACGCCGCCGGGGTAGCGGCAGCTCATCGCCACGATGGCGATCGGATCGTCGGCGCCGCCGGTGCCTCCGGCGGCGGGGACGGCGGCCGGGCCGTGGGCCGCGTCGGGGCCGCCGCCGAGTTCGGCGGAGAGGTGACGGGCCAGGGTGAGCGGGGTCGGGTGGTCGAAGACCAGGGTGGCGGGGAGTCGGTGGCCGACGGCCGCGCCGAGCCGGTTGCGGAGTTCGACGGCGGTGAGGGAGTCGAAGCCCAGGTCGTTGAAGGCGTGTTCGGGTTCGATGGCGTCCGGACCGTCGTGGCCGAGCACGTCGGCGACGTGGCCGCGCACCAGGTCGAGGAGCAGCCGCTCCCGCCCGGACGCGTCGAGGCCGAGGAGGCTCCGTTCCAGCCCGGACGGCTCCGCCCCGGTCCGGGCGGGGCCGGAGGCTGCCGTGCGACGTACGGGGGTGCGGGCGAGGCCGCGCAGCAACGGGGCCACGTCCGCGCCGCCGGCGGGCGGGGTGAGCCGCATCGGGACGAGGAGCGCGTGCTCCACGCCGGCGGTGCCGTCGGATGCGGGGGCGTCGCCCGTGGTGCCGTCAAAGGCGCCTGCGTTCGCGCCGAGGGCGTCGGCGAGGTCGAGGAGGGCGAGGCCGTCGGAGGCGGTGAGCCCCTGGACGCCGCCGCGCCTCATGCGTTCCAGGTCGGCCCGGTCCAGGGCGCCGCCCATGCCGTCGGTGTCCTCCCACAGGCCCCAGGCGAGGGAGACGGCCGGGAGGCCGAGGGCGCGGCGGTGCTGGGCGAGGGCGTCGAGGAAGGAGTTCGCGGCGGCGTAGTTGCCCTGGCCCGGCGCGCCGAACACGCCGGCGGCCGAGGAGAAGAGCACGAACGCGGTGAGGTCGAGGTCGCGGGTCAGTTCGTGTAGGTGGAGGGCCGCGTCGGCCTTGGGCCGCAGGACGGTGTCGAGGCGTTCGGGTGTCAGCGATTCGATCACGCCGTCGTCGAGGACCCCGGCGGTGTGGACGACCGCGCGCAGCGGGTGGGCGGCGGGGACGGCCCCGAGGGCGGCGGCGAGCGCCTCCCGGTCGGCGGCGTCGCATGCCGCCCAGGTCACGTCGGCGCCCAGCGCGGTCAGCTCGCGCGTCAGCTCCGCCGCGCCGGGCGCGGTGTCCCCGCGGCGACTCAGCAGGAGCAGGTGCCGTACGCCGCGTGCGGCGACGAGGTGCCGGGCGACGATTCGCCCGAGGGTACCGGTGGCTCCGGTGACGAGGACGGTGCCCTCGGCGTCGTACGCGGGAGCCTCGGCCGGGCTTCCGTCGCCGGCGGGAACCCGGGCCAGGCGGGGTGCGTACGCGGCGCCCTCGCGCAGGGCGACCTCCGGCTCCGGGCGGGCGAGGACGGCGTCGAGGAGGGTGCCGGACGGTTCGACCGGTGCCGTGCCGGTGTCGGAGGCCGGGTCGCGGGCCGGGTCGGAGGCCGCGTCGGAGGCCGGGTCGGTGTCGGTGTCGACGAGGACGAAGCGGCCCGGGTGTTCGGACTGCGCGGAACGCACGAGGCCCCGGACGGCCGCGGAGACGGGGTCGGGTGCGCGGTCGGCGGCGCGGACGGCGACCGCGTCCCGGGTCAGGAGGACGAGCCGACTGTCGGCGAGCCGGTCGTCGGCGAGCCAGCGCCGCAGCAGGCCGAGCGTGTCGTGCGTGGCCGTGCGGACGGCGTCCGGGGTGAGTTCCCGATCGGCCGGGAGGCGTACGAGGACCGTGGCCGGCGCGGGCCCGTCGGTGTCGAGGAGCGTGGCCAACGCCTCGGCGGCGGACGGCACGTCGAGCACCGGAGGGCGCGTGTCCGCCGGACCGGTCGCGTCCGCCGTGGCGGGGAGGGTCAGCGGGGTCCACGCCACCCGGAACAGGTGGTCGTGCGGGCTTCCCGCCCCGGGGGTCCGCTGTGCGTCCGGGACGGTGCGCAGGGTGAGCGAGGCGATGTCGGCGACGGGCTGTCCGGCTCCGTCGGCGAGGGCCAGCGCCACCGTGTCCGGTCCGGTCGCGGACAGTCGTACGCGCAGCGTGGAGGCGCCCACCGCGTGCAGGGCCACCCCGTTCCAGGAGAACGGCAGTCGGCCGCGGCCGGTGTCCTCGACGAGTCCGGCGAGGCCGATGGTGTGCAGGGCGGCGTCGAGGAGTGCGGGATGCAATCCGAACAGGGCCGATTCGGCGCGCTGTTCGTCGGTCGCCTCGATCTCGACGTATGTCGCCCCGTCGCTCGTCCAGGCCGCGCGGACGCCCTGGAACGCGGGCCCGTAGCGGAGTCCGGCCTCGGCGAGCCCGGGGTACAGCTCGTCGAGGCTCAGGGGTGTGGCGTCGGCCGGCGGCCAGGTGTCGGGGGCGAAGGACGGCTGCGGGGCTCCGACGGCGAGGACACCGTCCGCGTGCCGGGTCCACGGCTGCCCGACGGCGTCGGATTCGGACCCGGTGGCGTCGGCCGCGGGCTCGGGTCGGGAGTGCACGCCGAGGGGGCGTCGGCCGGTGGCGTCGGGGGCGCCCACCCAGAGCTGGAGTTGGACGCCGCCGTTCGGGGGCAGCACGAGCGGGGCATGGAGGGTGAGTTCCTCCAGGAGGTCGCAGCCGACCTGGTCGCCGGCGCGGATGGCCAGCTCGACGAACGCGCTGCCGGGCAGCACGACGGACCCCGTGACGGCGTGGTCCGCGAGCCAGGGGTGCGTGTCCAACGAGAGCCGGCCGGTGTGGAGGAACCCGTCGAGGTCGGCGAGGGCCACGGCCGCGCCGAGCAGCGGGTGGCCGGCCGCTCCCAGTCCGGCCGCGGAGACGTCGCCCGGGGGGCGACCCGCGTCGAGCCAGTAGGGCTCGCGCTGGAAGGCGTAGGTGGGCAGGTCGACGCGCTCGAAGCCGGTGCCGGTGTAGTACGCGTCCCAGTCGACGGTCACGCCGCGGACGTGGAGCCGGGCGAGGGCACCGGTCAGGGTGTCGCTCTCGGGGCGGCCGGTGCGGAGCAGCGGCACGAAGGCGGCCGTGCCGGTGTCCTCGGGCAGGCAGTCCGGGGCGAGGGCGCAGAGGACGGTGTCCGGGCCGACTTCGAGGAAGTGGACGACGTTGCGGGCCGCGAGGACCCGGATGCCGTCGAGGAAGCGGACGGCTTCGCGGACGTGCCGGACCCAGAAGTCGGCCGAACCCATCTCACCCTCGGTGACGAGGGCACCGGTCAGGTTGGAGACGATCGGAATGCGCGGGGCGGAGTACGTCAGCCCCTCCACGACCCGGCGGAAGTCGTCCAACATGCCGTCCATGTGCGGCGAGTGGAACGCGTGACTGACGGTGAGCCG
>NZ_JANFAK020000177.1 GCF_024721315.2 Streptomyces sp. Isolate_45 | reverse complement strand
CTGTTGACGGACCGGGTGAGCGTCGCGGCGGTCAACGGCCCGCGGTCGGTCGTCATCGCCGGTGACGAGGACGCGGCCGTGGCGATCGCCGAGTCGTTCGCCGACCGAAAGACGAAACGGCTCACCGTCAGTCACGCGTTCCACTCGCCGCACATGGACGGCATGTTGGACGACTTCCGCCGTGTCGTGGAGGGGCTGACGTACTCCGCCCCGCGCATTCCGATCGTCTCCAACCTGACCGGTGCCCTCGTCACGGAGGGTGAGATGGGTTCGGCCGACTTCTGGGTCCGGCACGTCCGCGAAGCCGTCCGCTTCCTCGACGGCGTCCGCTGGCTGGAGAGCCGCGGCGTCAGCGCCTACCTGGAGATCGGCCCCGGCGGCGTCCTGTCCGCCCTCGGTCAGGACTGCCAGGCCGCGACCGGCGCCCGGGCCGCCGCGTTCCTGCCCGCGCTGCGCACCGGCCGCCCCGAGGCCCGCTCCCTGGCCGCCGCCGTTGCGGGCGCCCACGTACGGGGGCTCTCCCCCGACTGGGCCGCCCGGTTCGCCGGGACCGGGGCCCGCCGCGTCGACCTGCCGACGTACGCCTTCCAACGCGAGCTGTACTGGCCCCGCGACCCCTTCACCGACCTGACCGGACCCGTCGACGGCCGCGAACTGGGCACCGGGGACGCCAAGTTCTGGGAGGTCGTCGACAGCGAGGACCTGGCCGCGTTCGCCGACACCCTCGGCATCGGCGACGACGAGCCGCTCAGCAACGTGCTGCCGGCGCTCTCCGCCTGGCACCGCCGCCACCGCGACCGCGACACCGTCGGCGGCTGGCGCTACCGCGTCACCTGGAAGCCCCTCACCGACACCGGGTCCACACCCCCGTCCGGCCACTGGCTCCTCGTCGTACCCGCCGGTCACACCGACGCGCCCTGGGCCGTCGCAGCCACCCGGGCCCTGGCCGCGCGCGGGGTCACCGTCGGTCGCCTGGTGGTCGACGCGACCGCCGAGGACCGGACCGCCATCGCCCGGCGGATCACCGCAACCCTGGCGGGGTCGGACACACCCTCCGGTGTCCTCTCCCTGCTCGCCCTCGACGAGCGGGCGCACCCGGAGGACCCGGCCCTGCCCGCCGGGCTCGCCGCCACCCTCGCGCTCGTGCAGGCACTCGGGGACGCGGACGTGGACGCCCCGCTCTGGGCCGCGACCCGGGGCGCGGTGTCCACCGGCCGTTCCGACCGGCTCACCGCGCCGGCCCAGGCAGCCGTCTGGGGACTCGGCCGCACCGCCGCCCTCGAACTGCCCGGCCGCTGGGGCGGCCTCGTCGACCTGCCCCCGACCGCCGACGAGCGGTCCGCCGCCCGTCTGACGGACGTCCTGGGCGGCCTCGGCGCCGAGGACCACCTCGCCGTCCGCTCCACCGGCGTCTTCGCCCGCAGGCTGACCCGCGCCCCCCAGGAGCGGACCCCCGGACCCGAGTGGACCACCTCCGGTACGGCCCTGGTCACCGGCGCGACGGGCGCGCTCGGCCGGCACGTGGCCCGCTGGCTCGCCCGCACCGGAGCCGAGCACCTGCTGCTGGTCAGCAGGCGCGGATCCGCCGCCGAAGGCGCGGACGAACTCGCCGCCGAACTTCGCGACCTCGGCGCCCGGGTCACCCTCGCCGCCTGCGACGTCGGCGACCGCGACGCGGTGGCCGAGCTGCTCGCGGCCGTCCCCTCCGAATTCCCGCTGACCACCGTCGTCCACGCCGCGGGCGTCCTCGACGACGGGGTCCTCGACGCGCTGACCCCCCGACGGCTGGCCGGCGTCATCCGCCCCAAGGCCCACGCCGCCCAGGTCCTCGACGAGCTGACCCGCGACCTGGACCTCTCCGCGTTCGTCCTCTTCTCGTCCCTCGCCTCAGCCTTCGGCGCCGCCGGACAGGCCAACTACGCCGCCGCGAACGCCTCCCTGGACGCCCTCGCCGAGCAGCGCCGCGCGAGCGGTCTGCCCGCCACCGTGATCGCCTGGGGTGCCTGGGCCGAGGGCGGCATGGCCACCGACGAACTCGTCGCCGAACGCCTGTCCGCCGCCGGACTCCCCGCGCTGCCGCCCGAACTGGCCCTGTCCGCGCTGCACATGGCGCTCACGCTCGACGAGACCTCCTCGGTCGTCGCCGACATCGACTGGGACCGCCTGGCGCCCGGCCTCACCGCCGTCCGTCCCTGCCCGCTGATAGCCGACCTCCCCGACGCCGCGCAGGCCCTCGCCGCGGCCGGCGCGCCCGGCACGCCCGGGACCGGCGGCGCCGACGCCCCCGACAGCTTCGCCCGGCGGCTCGCCCAGGCCCCGGACGTCGAACGTGACGCGCTGGCACTGGAGTTCGTCCGCGCGCAGATCGCCGTGGTGCTCGGCTACCCGGGGCCCGCGTCCGTGGATCCGGCCATCGCCTTCCGGGACCTCGGCTTCGACTCCCTGACCGCGGTGGAGATCCGCAACCTCCTGACGGCCCGGACCGGCCTGCGGCTGCCCGCGACCCTCATCTTCGACTACCCCAACTCGCTCTCCCTGGCCGCGTTCCTCCAGGGCGAGATCCTCGGCGCCCTGCCCGCCGCCCCGGCAGCCCCCACCGCCGTGACCGCCCCCGACGACGACCCCATCGCGATCGTCGCGATGAGCTGCCGCTTCCCCGGCGGGGTGCGCACCCCGGAGGAGCTGTGGGAACTGCTCGCCGAGGGCCGTGACGCGATCTCCGGGTTCCCCGCCGACCGCGGCTGGGACCTGGACGGGCTGTACGACCCGGAGTCCGTCACCGAGAACACCACCTACGTCCGCGAGGGTGGTTTCCTCGCCGACGCCACCGAGTTCGACCCCGGCTTCTTCGGGATCTCGCCGCGCGAGGCCCTCGCCATGGACCCGCAGCAGCGGCTCCTCCTGGAAACCTCCTGGGAGGCCATCGAACGGGCCGGCATCGACCCCGCCACCGTGCGCGGCGAGCGGATCGGCGTCTTCACCGGCACCAACGGCCAGGACTACCTCGACGTCATCCTCGCCGCCCCCGACGGCAGCGAGGGGTTCCTCGGTACCGGCAACGCGGCGAGCGTGGTCTCCGGGCGCGTCTCCTACGTCCTGGGCCTGGAGGGTCCGGCCGTCACCGTCGACACGGCCTGCTCGTCCTCGCTGGTCGCCCTGCACTGGGCGATCCAGGCCCTGCGCGCCGGCGAGTGCACCATGGCCCTCGCCGGCGGTGTGACCGTCATGTCCACCCCGGCCTCCTTCATCGACTTCAGCCGGCAGCGCGGTCTGGCAGCCGACGGCCGCATCAAGGCGTTCGCCGCGGCCGCCGACGGCACCGGCTGGGGCGAGGGCCTCGGCATGCTCCTCGTCGAGCGACTCTCCGACGCCCGCCGCAACGGACACCCCGTCCTCGCCCTCGTCCGCGGCTCGGCCGTCAACCAGGACGGTGCGTCCAACGGTCTGACGGCCCCCAACGGCCCCTCCCAGCAGCGCGTCATCCGCCAGGCGCTGGAATCGGCCGGACTGACGCCCGCCGACGTCGACGCGGTCGAGGCCCACGGCACCGGCACCCGGCTCGGCGACCCGATCGAGGCGCAGGCGCTGCTGGCCACCTACGGTCAGGACCGGCCCGAGGGGCAGCCGCTGCTGCTCGGCTCGATCAAGTCGAACTTCGGCCACACCCAGGCCGCCGCCGGCGTCGCCGGGATCATGAAGATGGTGCTGGCCATGCGGCACGGGGTGCTGCCCCGGACCCTGCACGTGGACGAGGCGTCCCCGCACGTCGACTGGACGGCCGGTGACGTCGCGCTGCTGACGGAGCCGGTGGAGTGGCCCGGGACCGGGCGTCCGCGCCGGGCCGGCGTGTCCTCGTTCGGCATCAGCGGCACCAACGCCCACACCATCATCGAAGAGGCTCCCGAGCCGGCCCCCGTCGAGCCGCCCGCACCGACGGGCACAGAGTCACCGGCGGGCACGGAGTCACCGGCGGGCACGGAGTCACCCGTCGGCGCGTCGCCGCTGCCGTGGATCCTGTCGGGGAAGAGCCGGGACGCCCTGCGGGACCAGGCACGCCGCCTGCACGCCCACGCCACCCGCCACCCCGACCTGCGACCCGCCGACCTGGGCCTGTCCCTGGCCCTCGGCCGCTCCGCGTTCGACCATCGCGCCGCCGTGGTGGCCGGCGACCGTGCCGCTCTCCTCGCGGGGCTGGAGGCACTGGCCGAGGACACGTCCGCCGCCGCGCTCGTGGAAGGCTCCCCGACCGCCGGCAAGCTCGCCTTCCTGTTCACCGGCCAGGGCAGCCAACGCCTCGGGATGGGCCGCGAACTCCACGACACCCACCCGGTGTTCGCGGACGCGCTGGACACGGTCTGCGCCCACCTGGACGCACTCCTCGAACTCCCGCTGAAGGACGTACTGTTCGGCACCGACGCCGCCCTCCTGGACGAGACGCGGTTCACCCAGCCCGCGCTGTTCGCGATCGAGGTCGCCCTGTTCCGGCTCCTCGAATCGTGGGGCGTCAAGCCCGACTTCCTCTCCGGGCACTCCATCGGTGAGATCGCCGCCGCGCACGTCGCGGGCGTGCTGACCCTGGCCGACGCGTGCGCCATGGTCGCGGCGCGCGGCCGGTTGATGCAGGCACTGCCGGCCGGCGGGGCCATGATCGCCGTCCAGGCGTCGGAGGCGGAGGTCCTGCCGCTGCTGACGGACCGGGTGGGCATCGCCGCCATCAACGGCCCGCGGTCCGTCGTCATCGCGGGCGACGAGGACGCGGCCGTCGCGGTCGCCGCGTCGTTCACCGGCCGCAGGACCAAGCGCCTCACGGTCAGCCACGCCTTCCACTCGCCCCACATGGACGCCGTGCTGGACGACTTCCGCCGGGTCGTGGAAGGACTGGACCTCGCGGCACCCCGCATCCCCGTCGTGTCGAACCTGACCGGCGCCCTCGTCTCCGACGAGATGGGCACGGCCGACTTCTGGGTCCGGCACGTCCGCGAGGGCGTCCGCTTCCTCGACGGCGTCCGCGCCCTGGAAGCCGCCGGAGTGACGACGTACCTCGAACTCGGTCCCGACGGCGTCCTGTCCTCCCTCGCCCAGGACTGCCTGGCCCAGGAACCCACCGCGCAGGACACCGTCCCCCAGGGCTCCGTCAGCCCCGACCCCGTCCTCGTGCCCATCCTGCGCAAGGGCCGCCCCGAGGCCGAGGCCCTCGTCACCGCCCTCGCCGGGGCCCACGTACACGGCGTCGGCGTCGACTGGGCGGCGTACTACGCCGGCACCGGCGCCCGCCGCGTCGACCTGCCCACCTACGCCTTCCAGCGGCAGCGCTACTGGCCCGCCCTGTCCTACCTGCGCCTCGGCGACGTCGAGGCGTTCGGCCTCGACGACACGGCGCACCCGCTGCTCACCGCGGCGATCGCGCTGCCCGAGTCCGACGGCATGGTGTTCGCCGGACGCCTCTCCCTGTCCACCCACCCCTGGCTGGCCGACCACGCCATCCTCGGCAGCGTCCTGCTCCCCGGCACGGCCTTCGTGGAACTCGCGACCCGCGCCGGAGACCAGCTCGGCTGCGACCACCTGGAGGAACTCACCCTCGAAGCGCCCCTGGTGCTGCCCGAACGCGGTGGCGTCCAGCTCCGCGTGCGGGTCGGCGCCGCCGACGGGGCCGGCCGCCGCCCGCTGGCCCTGCACTCCCGCGCCGAGGGCCTGGCGGCCGAGGAGCCCTGGACGCGGCACGCCGCCGGCGTCCTCGCCGAAGCCGGTCGCCCCGCCGCCGGCTTCGACCTGACCGCCTGGCCGCCGCCCGGGGCCACCGAGGTACCGCTCGACGGACGCTACGACGCCCTCGACGGCATCGGCTTCGCCTACGGCCCCACCTTCCGGGGCCTGCGGACGGCCTGGCAGCACGACGACGCCGTGTACGCCGAGGTCACGCTGCCCGACGGCGCCACCGACCAGGCGGCCCGCTTCGGCCTGCACCCCGCCCTGCTCGACGCCGCCCTGCACGCCATCGGCCTCGGCGGCCTCGGAGCCGACGACGGCCGGGGCCGGCTGCCCTTCGCCTGGTCCGGGGTGTCGCTGTACGCGGGTGGCGCGAACGCCCTGCGCGTGCGCCTCACCCCCGCCGGCGCGGAAGGCGTCCGTCTGGAGATCGCCGACGCCGGCGGAACACCCGTCGCCACCGTCGAGTCCCTCGGGCTGCGCCCGGTCACCGCCGACCAACTGCGGGCCGCCCGCGCCACCTACCACGAGTCCGTGTTCCGCCGGCAGTGGACCGCACTCACCGGCCTCGCCGACCCGGACGCGACGCGGTACGCCCGCCTGGGCGCCACCACGGCGCAGGACGCACCGGACACCTCCCGATACGCGGACCTGGCGGCGCTGGCCGTCGCCGTCGACGCCGGTGCGCCCGTACCGGACGAAGTCCTCCTCGACCTGACCCCGACGCCCGTGCCGCTCTCCGCCGCGGCCGTGCACGACGCCGCGCACGACGCGCTCGCCCTCGCCCGGACGTGGCTCGCGGACGAGCGGTTCGCCGCCGCCCGACTGGTGCTCGTCACCCGGGGCGCCGTCGCCGCGACCCCCGGCGAGGACGTGACCGACCTCGCCGCCGCCACCGTGTGGGGCCTGCTGGGCTCCGCGCAGACGGAGAACCCCGGCCGGATCGCCCTCGTCGACACCGCCCCCGACAGCGCCGAGGACGAACGTCACCACGCCGCTCTGCGCGCCGCGCTGACCTCGGACGAGGAACGGTTCGCGCTCCGCGACGGCGCCGTGCTCGTCCCGCGCCTCGCCCGCGTCGAAACCGGCGAGGACGGCGCCGGACGGCCCGCCCCCGGCGAAGGAACCACCGGCCGGGAGGACACCCACCCGGACGGCACCGGCCAGGACGGCACCCACCGGGACGGCACCCACCGTGCCCCGGCCTTCGGACCCGACGGAACGGTGCTGATCACCGGAGCCACCGGCGCGCTGGGCGGCCTGCTCGCCCGCCACCTCGTCACCGAACACGGCGTGCGCCGTCTGCTCCTCGTCGGCCGGCGCGGCGCCGACGCTCCCGGCACGGCCGAACTCAGCGCCGAAATGGCCGAGTCGGGCGCCACCGCCACCTGGGCCGCTTGTGACGTGGCCGACCGGGACGCCCTCGCCGCACTGCTCGCGGACCTCCCCGCCGAGCACCCGCTCACGGCCGTCGTGCACACCGCCGGCGTCCTCGACGACGGCATCATCTCCTCGCTGACCCCCGACCGGCTGTCGGCCGTCCTGCGGCCCAAGGTGGACGCGGCCTGGAACCTGCACGAGCTGACCCGGGAGCTGGCCCCCGACCTGTCCGCCTTCGTGCTCTTCTCCTCCACCTCCGGCCTGTTCGGCGGCCCCGGCCAGGGCAACTACGCCGCCGCCAACACCTTCCTCGACGCCCTCGCCCAGCACCGCCGCGCCCACGGCCTGCCGGCCACCGCCCTGGCCTGGGGCCTGTGGTCCGTCGCCGACGGCATGGCGGGCGCCCTGGACGCCGCCGACGTCAACCGCATGCGCCGGGCCGGACTGCCCCCGCTGACGGCCACCGACGGCCTGGAACTGTTCGACACCGCCGTCGCCCTCGACGACGCGGCCGTCGCGCTCATGCGCGTCGACACCGAGGCCCTGCGCGCACAAGCCGCCGCGGGCACCGTCGCGCCGCTGCTGCGCGGCCTCGTACGCGGCGTCGCCCGCCGCTCCGTCGACACCGTCGCCGCGGCCGGCGACGGGTCGGGCCCGCGCGCCCGGCTGGCCGGGCTGTCCGCGGCCGAACAGGACCGTGCGCTGCTGGACCTGGTCCGTACGCAGGTCGCGGCCGTCCTCGGCCACGCCGGCCCCGCCGCCGTCGAGTCCGGTCGGGCCTTCAAGGAACTGGGCTTCGACTCGCTGACCGCGGTCGAACTCCGCAACCGGCTGAACGCCGCCACGGCCCTGCGCCTGCCCGCCACCCTCATCTTCGACTACCCGGACCCGACCGTCCTCGCCCGGCACCTGCGCACCGAACTGTTCGGCGACGCGGAACCGGACGCCGCCACCTCCGCCGCCCCCGGCTCCCCGGCGTCCACGGCGCCCCCGGCCGACGACGAGCCCATCGCCATCGTCGCGATGAGCTGCCGCTACCCCGGTGACGTCCGCACCCCCGAGGACCTCTGGCAGCTCCTCACCGCCGGCGAGGACGGCATCACCCGGCTCCCCGAGAACCGCGGCTGGGACACCGACGCCCTCTACCACCCCGACCCCGAACACCCGGGCACCTCGTACGCCCGCGAGGGCGGCTTCCTGCACGACGCCGCCGACTTCGACGCCTCCTTCTTCGGGATCTCCCCGCGCGAGGCCCTCGCCATGGACCCGCAGCAGCGCCTGCTGCTGGAGACGACCTGGGAGGTCTTCGAACGGGCCGGGATCGCCCCGTCCTCGGTGCGCGGCAGCCGTACGGGCGTCTTCGCCGGCGTCATGTACCACGACTACGGCGCGCGCCTGCACGCCGTGCCCGACGGAGTCGAGGGCTACCTCGGCACCGGCAGCTCCAGCAGCATCGTCTCGGGCCGCGTCGCCTACACCTTCGGCCTGGAGGGCCCGGCCGTCACCGTCGACACGGCCTGCTCCTCCTCGCTGGTCGCCCTGCACCTCGCCGCGCAGGCCCTGCGCAACGGCGAGTGCTCCCTCGCCCTGGCGGGCGGCGTCACCGTGATGTTCACCCCCGGCACGTTCATCGAGTTCAGCCGGCAGCGCGGGCTCGCCGCCGACGGCCGCTGCAAGTCCTTCGCGGCCGCAGCCGACGGCACCGGCTGGGGCGAGGGCGCGGGCATGCTCCTGCTGGAGCGGCTCTCCGACGCCCGCCGCAACGGCCACCAGGTCCTGGCCGTCGTCCGCGGCTCCGCCGTCAACCAGGACGGTGCCTCCAACGGCCTCACCGCCCCCAACGGGCCCTCCCAGCAGCGCGTCATCCGCCAGGCCCTGGCCAACGCCCGACTGTCCGCCGCGCACGTCGACGTCGTCGAGGCCCACGGCACCGGCACCACCCTCGGCGACCCCATCGAGGCACAGGCCGTGCTGGCCACCTACGGCCGTGAGCACGGCGACGACCAGCCGCTGCTGCTCGGCTCGGTCAAGTCCAACCTCGGGCACACCCAGGCCGCCGCCGGTGTCGCCGGCGTCATCAAGATGGTCATGGCGATGCGACACGGCATCGTGCCCAAGACCCTCCACGTCGACGAGCCCACCCCGCACGTCGACTGGTCGGCGGGCGCGGTGTCCCTGCTCACCGAGCAGGTGGAGTGGCCCGACACCGGCCGCCCGCGCCGCGCCGGCGTCTCCTCCTTCGGCATCAGCGGGACGAACGCCCACGCCGTCATCGAGCAGGCCCCGGACACCGACCCCGGGCCGGCCGCCGACCCGGAGGCGCAGCCGCCCCACGTGCCGGTGGTCCTGTCGGCCCGCGGTGAGGACGCCCTGCGCGCCCAGGCCCGGCTGCTGCACACCCGCGTCCACGACGACACCACCCTGCTCCCCGCCGACCTGGCCCTGTCCCTGGCGACGAGCCGATCGGCCCTGGAACAGCGCGCCGCGCTGGTCGCCGCCGACCGTACGGAGCTGCTGCGCGGACTCGACGCGCTGGCCCGCGGCGAGGACACGGCCAGCCTCGTGCGGGGGACCGCACACGAGGGCCAGGTGGCCTTCCTGTTCACCGGGCAGGGCAGTCAGCGCCTCGGCGCGGGACGCGAACTGTACGCGGCCGAACCCGCCTTCGCGCAGGCCCTGGACGAGGTGTGCGTCGAACTCGACCGACACCTCGAACTGCCATTGCTGGACGTGCTGTTCGGTACCGACGCGGCCCTCCTCGACCGTACGGAGTACACCCAGCCCGCCCTCTTCGCGATCGAGGTCGCCCTGTTCCGGCTGCTGACGAGCCGGGGCCTGCGGCCCGACGTGCTGGCCGGACACTCCATCGGCGAGATCACCGCCGCACACGTGGCGGGCGTCCTCACCCTCCAGGACGCCGCCGAACTCGTCGCCGCGCGAGGCCGGTTGATGCAGGCCCTGCCGGCGGGCGGCGTGATGATCGCGGTCCAGGCATCGGAGGACGAGATCCTGCCGCTGCTCACCGACCGGGTGGGCATCGCCGCCGTCAACGGTCCGCGCTCGGTGGTCATCGCCGGCGACGAGGACGCGGCGACGGCGGTCGCGCAGGCCCTCCCCGACCGCAAGTCCAAGCGCCTCACCGTCAGCCACGCCTTCCACTCGCCGCACATGGACGGCATGCTCGCCGACTTCCGCAAGGTCGCCGAGGACCTGACGTACGCCGCCCCGCGCATCCCCGTCGTGTCGTTCCTGACGGGCGCGACCGTCACCGACGAGATGGCATCCGCCGACTTCTGGGTCCGTCACGTCCGTGAGCCCGTCCGCCTCCTCGACGGCGTCCGCGCCCTCGACGCCGCCGGCGTGAGCGCGTACATCGAACTCGGCCCCGACGGAACCCTGTCCGCGCTCGTCCCCGACTGCCTGCCGGAAGGCACCGACCGGCCCCCGTTGTGCGTGCCCGTGCTGCGCAAGGGCCGACCCGAGACCGGAACGCTCACCGACGTCCTCGCCCGCGCCCACGTCCACGGCGTCCCCCTCGACTGGACCGCCCACTTCGCCGGCGCCGGCGCCCGCCGCGTCGACCTGCCCACCTACGCCTTCCAACGCAAGCGCTACTGGCTCGACGTCGGCGTCTCCGCCGAGGACGTCCACGCGGCCGGTCTGGACGCCGCCGACCACCCGCTGCTCGGCGCGACCGTCCCGCTGCCCGCCTCCGACGGACTGCTCCTCACCGGACGCCTCGCACTGTCCACACACCCCTGGTTGTCCGACCACACCGTCATGGACACCGTCCTGCTGCCCGGTACCGCCTTCGTCGAACTGGCCCTGCGGGCCGGCGCGGAGACCGGCTGCGAAACCGTCGAGGAACTGGCCATCGAGGCCCCGCTCACCCTCGCCGAGCAGGGCGCCGTACAGCTCCAGTTGACCGTCGACGGCGCCGACGACGCGGGCCGGCGCACCCTGACCGTCCACTCGCGGCCGGCGGACGCCCCGGCCGAGGAACCGTGGACCCGGCACGCCACGGGCGTCCTCGCCCCGACCGGCCCGGCCCGCCCCGCCGACCTGTCCCAGTGGCCGCCCGCCGGCGCCGAACCCGTACCCACCGACGGCTTCTACCCGGCCGCCGCCGCGGCCGGCCTCAGCTACGGCCCCGTCTTCCAAGGACTGCGCGCCGCCTGGCGACGCGACGGCGAACTCTTCGCCGAGGTCGCCCTCGACGAGGCGTACGGGGCCGACGCCGGCGCCTACGCCCTGCACCCGGCGCTCCTCGACGCCGCCCTCCAGGCCATCGGCCTCGGCGTACCGGGCGACGCCGAAACCACCGACGGCGCCCGACTGCCCTTCGCCTGGACCGGCGTACGCCTCCACGCGACCGGCGCGGCCGGCCTGCGGGTCCGGATCACCGCCGGCGCGTCCGGCGGCGGCGTGACCCTGGACGTCGCAGACGCCACCGGAGCACCGGTGGCGTCCGTGGACTCCCTGATCCTGCGCCCGGTCTCAGCCGACCGCATCGGCGGCGACCGCACCGCACACCACGACTCCCTGTTCGGGGTGGAGTGGACGAAACTGCCCCTCGCCGCGGGCCCCGTCCCCGCCGACGAGCGGTGGGCGGTACTCGGCGAGGACCGGGCGGACTTCCGCATCGGCGGCGCGCCCCTCGACGGCCACACCGACCTCACCGCCCTGCGCGAGGCACTCGCCAAGGGCACCCCGGCACCGGACGTCGTGATCGTCCCGCTGTCCGCCACGGCCTCCACCGGCGGCCGGGCCGCCGCCGCCCGCAACGCCACCCACCACGCGCTCGCGCTGGTCAAGGAGTGGCTCGCCGAGGAACGCCTCGACGCGTCCCGACTCGTCCTGCTCACCCGCGGCACGATGGCCGCCGTACCCGGCGAACACGTCACCGACCTGGCCCACGCCCCGGTGTGGGGCCTGGTGCGGTCGGCGCAGTCCGAGAACCCCGGCCGGTTCGTCCTCGCCGACACCGACGGCTCCGACGCCTCCCTCGGCGCCCTGCCCGCCGCCCTCGCGGGCGACGAACCGCAGCTGGCCCTCAGGGCGGGCGAGGCCTACGCCTTCCGGCTGCGCCGCGTCGCCCGCGGCGAAACCGGACCCGACACGGCACACCCGCCGATCGACCCCACCGGCACGGTCCTCGTCACGGGCGCCACCGGCACCCTCGGCGGGCTCTTCGCCCGCCACCTGGCCGCGACCCACGGAGTACGGAACCTGCTGCTCCTCAGCCGCAGCGGCGACGCCGCGCCCGGCGCGGCCGACCTCACGAGCACACTGCGCGCCCACGGCGCGGACGTCACCTGGGCGGCGTGCGACGCGGCCGACCGGGACGCCCTGGCCGCCGTCCTGGCCGCCGTCCCCGCCGACCGACCCCTGACCGCCGTCGTCCACGCCGCCGGCGTCCTCGACGACGGCATCATCGACTCGCTGACGCCCGAACGCCTCGACACCGTCATGCGACCCAAGGTCGACGCGGCGTGGAACCTCCACGAGCTGACCGAGGGCGGCCGGCTCTCCGCGTTCGTCCTGTTCTCCTCGGTCGCCGGCTGCTTCGGCGCCGCGGGCCAGGCCAACTACGCCGCCGCGAACGCCTTCCTCGACGCCCTCGCCCACCACCGCACGGCCCGCGGCCTGGCCGGCAGCTCCCTCGCCTGGGGACTGTGGGCGGCCACCGACGGCATGGCGGGCGCCCTCGACGAGACCGACCTGACGCGGATGGCGCGCGCCGGAGTCGGCGCCCTCGCCCCCGACGAGGGCCTGGCCCTGTTCGACACCTCCCGCACCCTGCGGGACGCCGTCCTCGTCCCCATGCGGGTCGAACCGGCCGCGCTGCGCGCCCAGGCCGCCGACGGCACCCTGCCGCCGCTGCTGCGCGGACTCGTACGCACCCCAGCCCGCCGCGCCGCCCCGACCACCGGCCGGGCCGCCTCCCCGGCGACCGCCGAACAGGCCGGCTCCCTCCAGGAACGGCTCGCGGGCCTGCCGGCCGCCGAACGCGACCAGGCACTGAACGAACTGGTCCGCACCCAGGTGGCCGCGGTACTCGGCCACGGCAACACCGACGACGTCGACGCCGACCGAGGCTTCCTCGACCTGGGCTTCGACTCGCTGACCGCGGTCGACCTGCGCAACCGGCTCACCGCCGCCTGCGGGCTGCGACTGCCCGTCACGCTGATCTTCGACTACCCGTCTCCGGCGGCGCTCGCCGCGTACATCGGGGAGCGGACGGCCCCCACCGGACCCGACCGCCCGTCCGTCCACACCGAACTCGACAAGCTCGAATCGATCCTCACGGCGGTCGCCCCCGACGACGCCGAACGCGCGGGCATCACCACCCGGCTGCGCGACCTTCTGGCGAAGTGGAACGACACGCACGGTGCACAGGACAGCGACGCCGAACAGCAGGACCTCCAGGCCGCCACGGCCGACGAACTCTTCGATCTCCTCGACGACGAACTCGGCCTGTCCTGACCGCCGGCCCGGGGCGGCGCCCCCACCACCACCGACGGCCCTGATGGCCCTCACCGCGCTGCGGGCCCCCACGGCCCCGGCC
Source organism: Streptomyces sp. Isolate_45 (assembly GCF_024721315.2). Taxonomy (GTDB): domain Bacteria; phylum Actinomycetota; class Actinomycetes; order Streptomycetales; family Streptomycetaceae; genus Streptomyces. The sequence continues at coordinate 2,001 of NZ_JANFAK020000177.1, read as the reverse complement.
ACTTTGACCACGTTGAACACTTCGAGCACGGGGATGGCGTAAAGAATGGTGAACGAGGAGAAGTACCTCGATTACCTCAAGCGGGCGACGGCCGATCTCCGCGAGGCCCGGCGACGGCTGCGCGAGGTGGAGGAGCGGGACCAGGAGCCGATCGCGGTCGTGGCCATGAGCTGCCGCTACCCCGGCGGCATCGACACCCCCGAAGCCCTGTGGGAACTCGTCGCACGCGGCGGCGACGCCGTCACCCCCTACCCCGCCGACCGCGGCTGGCCCGCCGAGGTCCTCTTCGACCCCGATCCGGACAGCGGTATCGAGGCGTACGAGCAGGTCGGCGGGTTCCTCCACGACGCCCACCACTTCGACCCGGCGTTCTTCGGGATCTCCCCGCGCGAGGCCATCGCCATGGACCCGCAACAGCGGCTCCTCCTGGAAACCGCCTGGGAGGCCTTCGAACGCGCCGGCATCGACCCGACCTCCCTGCGCGGCAGCCGCACCGGCGTCTTCGCGGGCCTCATGTACCACGACTACGCGGCACGCCTGTTCAGCGTCCCCGAGGAGATCGAGGGCTTCCTCGGCAACGGCAGCTCCGGCAGCATCGCCTCCGGCCGGATCGCCTACACCCTCGGCCTGGAGGGCCCCGCCGTCACCATCGACACGGCCTGCTCGTCCTCCCTCGTCGCCGTCCACCTCGCCGTCCAGGCCCTGCGCGGCGGCGAGTGCGCCCTCGCCCTCGCCGGCGGTGTCACCGTCATGTCGACCCCCGGCACCTTCACCGAATTCAGCCGGCACCGCGGCCTCGCGGGCGACGGCCGCTGCAAGTCCTTCGCGGCCGCCGCCGACGGCACCGGCTGGGGCGAGGGCGCGGGCATGCTCGTCCTGGAACGGCTCTCCGACGCCCGCCGCAACGGACACCCCGTCCTCGCCGTCGTACGCGGCACCGCCGTCAACCAGGACGGCGCCAGCAGCGGCCTGACCGCCCCCAACGGGCCCTCCCAGCAGCGCGTCATCCGCGAAGCCCTGGCCGGCGCCCGCTTCTCGCCCACCCAGATCGACGCCGTGGAGGCCCACGGCACCGGCACCACCCTCGGCGACCCGATCGAGGCCCAGGCGCTGCTGGCCACCTACGGCCAGGACCGCCCCGGGGACCGGCCGCTGCTGCTGGGCTCCATCAAGTCCAACATCGGGCACACCCAGGCCGCCGCGGGCGTCGCCGGGATCATCAAGATGGTCATGGCGATGCGCCACGGCGTCCTGCCCGCGACCCTGCACGTCGACGAGCCGACGCCGAACGTCGACTGGTCGGAGGGCGCCGTCCGGCTGCTCACCGAATCCCGACTGTGGCCCGAGACCGGCGCACCCCGCCGCGCGGGCGTCTCCTCGTTCGGCATCAGCGGCACCAACGCGCACACCATCATCGAGCAGGCCCCGGCCCCGGACGCCGTCGAGGAACCCGCCGCACCGGCGGCCGCCCCCGTACCGGCCCTGTGGAACCTGTCGGCCAAGTCACCGGCCGCGCTGCGCGCCCAGGCCGAGAAGCTGCACGCCCACCTGACCTCCCGTCCCGGACCGGGCGCCGGGGACATCGCCCGCTCGCTCGCCGGTGGACGCACCGACTTCGAACACCGCGCGGTCCTCACGGCCGCCGACGCGCCCGGACTCGTCCGCGCGCTGGAATCCCTCGCCGCCCCGACCGCCGGGACCGCCGCCCCGGGCGTCACCCGCGGCCGCCCGATCGCCGGCAAGCTGGCGTTCCTGTTCACCGGTCAGGGCAGTCAGCGCCTCGGGATGGGGCGTGAGTTGTACGAGAGGTATCCGGTGTTCGCGGCGGCGTTGGACGCGGTGTGCGAGCGGATGGATCTCGATCAGCCGCTGCGGGAGGTGCTGTTCGGGTCCGATGCCGCTCTGCTGGACGAGACGCGGTTCACCCAGCCGGCGTTGTTCGCGGTCGAGGTGGCGTTGTTCCGGCTGCTCGAATCGTGGGGTGTGCGGCCGGACTTCCTG
>NZ_JANFAK020000176.1 GCF_024721315.2 Streptomyces sp. Isolate_45 | reverse complement strand
CGCCCCCGCGCCGGGCCGCGTCGTGCGCGCCCTCCACCGCGCGGTGGAAGCCGCCCGCAGCCCGTCGCCGGCGCCGAACAGCGGACCGCCGCCCAGCCGCACCCGGACCGAAGAGGTCCTCTCCCGGCTGCGGGGCTGCCAGGCCCGCCTCACGAACACCCCGCTCGACCCCGGCGCCGTGCGGGCCATGGACGACGCCGCCCACACCCTGTGCGTCCTCATGGGCCGCCCCAGCGCCCACCAAGCGGTGCTGGCGGCGGAACGCCACCTGGCCGGAACGGCCTGAGGCCGCCCCCACCCGGTACCGGGCCCGCAAGCGGCGCGCACACCCCTCTCAGAACGTCAGCCGGAACAGCGCGCCCCCGCCGGGGGCTGCCTCCGCCGTCAGCTCGGCGGCGTGCGCCCGCGCGATCTGCCGCGCCATGGCCAGGCCCAGCCCCGAGCCGGGCAGGGCGCGGGCCGCCCCGGCCCGGTAGAAGCGGTCGAAGACGTACGGCAGGTCCGCCGCGGAGATCCCCGGCCCGTGATCGCGGACGGTCAGCTCCGCACCCCCGCCGGGGCCGCCCGCGATCAGCTCCACCTCCACGGGCAGCCCGCCCCGGCTGAACTTGGCCGCGTTGTCGAGCAGGTTCGACAGCAGCCTGCTCAGCCGGGACGGGACCCCCGGCACCACGACCGGCCCGTCGGGTACCCGTACCCGGAACGGGACGTCCGGCCAGTGCGTCCGCGCGGCCTGCGCACAGTGCTCCACCAACGCACCCAGCCGGACCTGCTCCACCAACGGTTGCGGTTCCTCGTCGCGGGCCAGCTCGATCAGGTCGTTCACCAGCCCCGTCACCTCCCTGAGCTGCCGTCCCAGAGCGGCGGACGCCCGCTCCCGCTGGTCCGGCGTGAGCCTGTCGCCCCGCGCCAGCAGCTCGGCGTTGGTGCGCAACGCCGTCAACGGGGTGCGCAGCTCGTGCGACGCGTCCGCGACCAGCCGCCGCTGGGCGGTGACCGACTGCTCCAGCTCACCCAGCATGGTGTTGAAGCTCCCGGCCAGCCGGGTGATCTCGTCCTCCCGCCCCGGCGGCGGCAGCTCGATCCGGTGCCGCGGGTCCCGGGTCGCGGCGATCCGCTCGGCCGTCGCGGTGAGCCGGGTGACCGGTGCCAGACCGGTCCGCGACACCCAGTGGCCGAGGACCGCGGCCAGCAGTACCCCGGCCGCCGCCGTCGCCACGAGCCACCGGGCGGCGTCCTCGATGCCGTCCTCGACCGTGTCCGCCCGCAGCGCGACCTGCAGCGCCCGCCCCTTGGCGTAATCCGTGGTGAGCATCCGGGCGGGATACCCGGACACCGTGATGTTCGTGTAGAACGGGGCCCGCCGCCCGGCGGCGACCTCCCGCGCGGCCGGAGCCACCGGCAGCAGTCCCGGCGCACCCGGGTCGCGGGCAGGGTCGGCGGCCACCACCTCCGCGCATGCAGGGGCCGCCAGGAAGCGGCACTCCCCGGCCAGGGTGCCCGGCGCCGCCCCCGGTTCGCGCTGGGCGGCGAGCCGAGCCGACTGGGTCAGACTGAGGTCGAGCTGCTGGTACAGCGCGGACCGGACCACGACGAACGCCGCCGCACACACGCCGACCGCCACGAACGCCACGGCGGCGGTGACGGCCAACGCGAGCCGGGTCCGCAGCGGACGCCGCCTGCGCCAGGCCCCGCCGAGCCGCCGACGGCCCGCGCCGCTCACGCCGCGTCCAGCCGGTAGCCGACCCCGTGGACGGTGTGGACCAGCCGGGGCTCCCCACCGGCCTCCAGCTTCCGGCGCAGGTAGCCCACGTAGACGGCCAGGGAATTGGAGTCCGGCCCGAAGTCCCGCCCCCACACCAGCTCCAGGATCGACTCGCGCGGCAACACCTGGCCCGGATGGCGCAGCAGGAGCTCCAACAGGGCCGCCTCGGTGCGGCTGAACTCCAGAGGCCGCCCGCCCCGCCGGCCGGTCCGGGTCGCCGGATCCAGTACGAGGTCCGCGAAGCCGAGCGGGGCGCCGCCCGCCGGCCCGGGCGAGGCCCGCCGCAGCAGCGCCCGTACCCGGGCGATCAGCTCGTCGAGGGCGAACGGCTTGACGAGGTAGTCGTCGGCCCCGGCCTCCAGCCCGTCGACCCGCTCGCTGACGGAGTCGAGCGCCGTCAGCACGAGGACGGGCGTACGGTCTCCCAGCGCCCGCAGTTGCCGGCAGACGGCCAGCCCGTCGAGCACGGGCATCATCACGTCCAGGACGACCGCGTCGGGCTCCCAGGTCGCCACCTGCGAGAGGGCCGCGAGGCCGTCCGCCGCACCCCGGACCTCGTACCCCTCGATGGAGAGGCCGTCCTCGACGGCCGCCCGCACCTCGGGCTCGTCGTCGACCACGAGGATCCGCGACCCGGGGGCCGGGCCGGCACCGCCGGCGCCGACCGGATGACCGGCATGGCCCGTGTTGTCCGTACTGTTCATGGGGCACAGCCTGCCAAAGCCGTCTGAGAGAACCTCTTAGAACGTTCTTAGGGCGCACCGGGAGTGTGCGGCCATGACCACACCACACACACCCGCGGCACTCTCCGTCGTGATCGGTGCGGGCGGCACCGGCGGGCACATCTACCCCGGACTCGCACTCGCCGAGGCACTGCGCGCCGCCGTGCCGGGCGCCGTGGTCTCGTTCATCGGGACCGAGCGGGGCCTGGAGACCGAGCTGATCCCCGGTGCCGGATACCGCCTGCACACCGTCGACATGATCCCCTTCGACCCGGCCCTGGGTGCGAAGCGCTACCTGTTGCCCGCCGCCCTGCTGCGCTCCGCACACCAGGCCCGCTCGGTGATCCGCGCCCAGGGCGCCCAGGTCGCCGTGGGCATGGGCGGCTACCCCAGCGCGCCCGCCGTCCTCGGGGCCCGCCTCGCCGGCCTGCCGGCCGTGATCCACGAGTCCAACGCGGTCCCCGGCCGCGCCAACCGGTTCGCGGCCCGGCTCACCCCGCACGTCGCGGTCGCCTTCGACCGCAGCCGCGGCCACCTCACGGGCGGTTCCCGGGCACTCACCACCGGAATGCCGATCTCCGCGGCCCTGTCCGGCCTCGCCGAACTCCCCGGACCCGACCGGACGGCCCTGCGCGCCGACGCCCGGCGCGCGCTCGGCGTCCCGGCGGGACGGCGGCTCGTCGTCTTCAACGGCGGCAGCCTGGGCGCCGTCCGCCTCACCCGCGCGGCGACCGCACTCGCCGGACTGTGGCAGTACCGCGACGACGTACAGCTCCTGGTCAAGACCGGCCCGGCGGCGCTCCCCGACACGGTGGCCGACCTCGCGGCCTCCGGCGGACAGCGCATCGCCCGGGCCGTGCCGTACCTGGACCGAATGGACCTCGTCTACGCGGCCGCCGACCTCGTGGTGTGCCGCGCCGGCTCGGCGACCGTCGCCGAACTGGCGGCCACCGGCGTCCCCGCCGTCCTCGTGCCCTACCCGTACGCCCCCGGCGACCACCAGACCCACAACGCCCGGGTCCTGACCGACGCGGGCGCGGGACTGCTGCTGCCCGACGCCGAAACCACCGCCGAACGCCTCGCCGGCCTCATCGGGCCGCTGCTCGCCGATCCCGCGCGGCTGACGTCGATGGCCGGCGCCGCCGACCCCGGCCCGCACGCGCGGGCCGCCGAACTGCTGGCCGCGGAAGTCCTCCGCGTCGCCGGCGTCGTCCCCACCCCCCACCTGGAGCGCATATGAACCCGAACCCGAACAGCTGGACCGGCCGCACCGTCCTCGTCACCGGAGCCGAAGGCTTCATCGGATCGACACTGGTGGACCTGCTGGTGGCCCGGGGCGCGCGCGTGCGGGCCTTCGTCCACTACAAGCCGTACGCCGAGAAGGGCCACCTGGCGCACCACCTCGCCGACCCGGACGGCCCCGTGGAGATGTGGGCGGGCGACGTCCGGGACGCCGGCCGGGTCAGCGACGCCGTCGCCGGCTGCGACACCGTCTTCCACCTGGCGGCGCTGATCGGGATCCCGTACAGCTACGCCTCCCCGGGCGCGTACGTGCAGACCAACGTCACCGGCACCCAGAACATGGCGGAGGCCTGCCGCCGCCACGACGTCCGCCGCCTCGTCCACACCTCGACCAGCGAGGTCTACGGGACGGCGCTGACCGCCCCGATCTCCGAGAGCCACCCGCTGCAGCCGCAGTCGCCGTACTCCGCGTCGAAGATCGGCGCCGACATGATGGCGTTGTCCTTCCACCACGCCTTCGAACTGCCGGTGACGGTCGTGCGCCCCTTCAACACGTACGGGCCGCGCCAGTCGGCGCGCGCCGTCATCCCGACGATCCTCGCCCAACTCCACGCGGGCTCCCGGGAGATCCGCCTCGGCTCGCTCACCCCGACCCGGGACTTCACGTACGTCACGGACACGGCGGAGGGCTTCCTGGCGGTGGCCGAGTGCGACCGGGCACTGGGCGAGGTCGTCAACCTCGGCACCGGCGAGGAGATCTCCGTGGGCGACCTGGCCCGTGCCCTGATCCACGTCTCCGGCCGGGACGCCGAGGTGGTCGTCGACCCGGCCCGACTGCGCCCGTCGGGCAGCGAGGTCCAGCGCCTCCTGTCGGACAACCGCCGGGCCCGGGACTGGGCCGGTTGGCGCCCCCGGGTCTGCCTGGAGGAGGGCCTGCGCCAGACCTCGGACTGGATCGAGGCGAACCCCTCCCTCTTCGCCCCGGGCCGGTACGCGGTGTAGGCCCGGCACCGCCGACGCGGCCGCCGAACCTCCGTCGAAACCGCGTTGACGGCAGGTCAGGACGACGGAGTAGGCTGCGGGCACCCCGGGTGCTGACAAGCTCGGGGCATGGCCGACGGCCGCGTCGGCCTGGCTCCTGCTCGGAGCGGGGTACGTCTCATGACGGGCGCCGTCGGCCGCCCGATCCCCGTGGACCCGCGCACAGTTCGGCCGCGGCCTCCTCCGCTTCCCCACGCACTCCGGGGTGGGGGTGCCGGAGGAACCGCTCGACGGTCGGCAGCGCCGCCGGGTCGTAGGTGGCGCCCAGGACGGGCAGGACGTAGTCGAGGAGGACGGGCCCGAAGCCCTCCGCCGCCGCGGCGAGCGGCTCCACCACGCGGTACGGGAGCAGGTACCGGACGGAGGCCGTGAACACGGCGTGCAGCGCGGACTCCCGCACCGCGTGGGCCGGATCGCGGAGGGCGATCCCGACGAGGCGCTCGACGGCCCACTCGGCCTCGCCCTGCGCCGGCCGCCCCGTGTCCAGGACGTCGCCGACGGCATCGAGGACGAGGCCCCGGCGCACCGCACCGGAGCCGTCCGGCTCCTCCCGGGTCGATTCCGGCAATGCCGTCAGGCCTCGGTTCGGGCGTCCGTGACCAGGGGGCGGAGTCGGGTGCGCAGGAGGCAGAACTCGTTGCCCTCCGGGTCGATCAGGACGTGCCAGCCCTCGACGCCGCTCTGGCCGACATCGGCCGGCCTGGCCCCGAGGGCCAGCAGCCGCTCCAACTCGGCTTCCTGGTCGCGGTCGGTGGGGTTGACGTCGATGTGCAGGGGGAGCTTCCCGCCCCGCGGATCGCTGCTGGGACTGAGGACGAGGGTGGGCTGCGGTCCGCCGAAGCCGATGCCGGGCGGCCCGATCTCGATGCTCCCGTCGTCCTCCCGGTTGAGTTCGACGTAGCCGAGGACCTCGCCCCAGAACACGGCGAGCCGCTCGGGATCGGCGGCGTCGATGACCAGCTCACTGATGCGGGATGCCATGCCCGCCAGTGTAGGTCGGCGATACGGCGGACGAACCACCGTGTTGCGCGCGGAGGTCGCCGCCGCGCCCGGGTCGGCATCATCACGGCAGGACCCGCCGCCACCGTCGGTGCCGGCCGTGTACGGCCGGGTCCCGCCGGACTCCCCGAAACGGCTACGGAGCCGGGGGACGGGCCCACACCGTCCCCCGGGCCTCGTATTCGAGCATCGCCTCGACGCCCGTCGCCGCGTCCGCGCCCAACTCCCGGCGTACGAGCCACAGGGCGAGTTCCAGCCCGGAGGTGATGCCTCCCGCCGTGACCAGGTCGCCGTCGTCCACCACGCGCGCGTTCTTCACCAGGCCGCCCTGCTGCTCCAGGTCGGGGCGGGCCTTGTGGTGGGTGGTGCAGGGACGGTTCCTGGTCAGGCCGGCGGCTGACAGCAACATGACTCCCGTGCACAGCCCGGCGATGGTGAGGCCGGGCCGTACCGCCGAGGCCAGGCTCCGGGGGAGCGTGCCCTTGGCGATCTCTGCCGGAACTCCGGGGCCGTCCCGACGTGCGTAGCCGCCGCCGGGCACCACGACGATGTCCGCGGAACGGGGAGCCCAGGCGTGTTCGACCTGGACCCGCGTTCCGTACGCGGCCCGGACGGTTCCCGGGCCGGAGGCCGTCACGTAGCGGACGTCGATCGTGCGGTCCGTGAAGAACCGGGCGGCCGCGAAGACCTCGTAGGGGGCGGCGAAGTCGAGCTCCTCCACGCCGTCGAACATGACGACGTGTACGCGCAGCGGGCCGCCCGCCCCGGCCGCCGATCGCGGTGCTGCTGCGGCTGCTGCGGCTGCTGTGGCCGCGGCCGGTCCGGTGCCCGCGCCGACCGCGGCGGCGGTGGCTCCGATGGCGGTGGAGGCGCGGAGCAAGTCCCTGCGGTTCATCCGTGGTCCGTTTCGATCGCGGTTCCCCCGGCCCGTGCGGCTTCGGGGAGCGGGCGGGCGCGGTGCGCCCGTCCCGTGCCGATCAGAAGTCGGACCGCGGACGGGGGGAGTTCCTCGCGTCGGCCGTGTCGTACGCCACAGCGGCCCGTGGGGTCGCCGGCCCCGCGCCGCGGGGACCGTCACGCCGCGGGCGGCCCGTCCTTCCGGCGGGGTTCGGGGGCCGCGTCCAGCAGCGCCCAGACGCGCCGACCGTCGGGTGCCGTGTCCGTGCCGCAGCTCTCCACCGTTCGTACGGCGGCGAGTTCGGCGAGGACGTCGTCCTCCGGGGCGAGCCCGGGCCGGTGGCTGAGCGCCACGACGAGGATCCGTTGGTCCTGATCGGCGAGGTGCAGGCTGACCCGCTTCCCGCCGTCCGTCACGGCCGCGCCCACCAACAGGCGTACAGCGGCGGCGAGGTCGGGTTCGTCGAACGAGCCGTACCCCCAGGCCCGTACCCTCGCGACGACTTGGGCGGCGGCCTTCTGCGCGGCCCACCGGTCGGCTCGGAAGGTGAGGCCGGCGGTCCGCCGGTTCCGGATCTCCATGCGCGGGCGCTGCCGCACCCCCATGACGCCGTGGGCGTTCGTGGTCGGCCGGGGGCGGGGCGCCTCGGCCGGCTTCTTCTGCGGCGGAGGGGTCCTCGGGGGGAACGACGGGGGCGCCTTGGGTCCCTTGGCCTCCGGTGTCGTGGTCACTTCGTCCTCCCGCGGGTGGGAATCATGCGGCTCACATCCTGGCACTATCCGTCGGTGCGGGATGTGAAACGGGACGATTCGGCGGGGACGGGCGGGATGGTCGGGACGGTCGGGACGGGCGGGCCCGGTCGTGGGCGGGCCCGCCCTCCGTTCGGACGCCCGGTCAGTCGTCCAGGGCGTCCAACACCTCACCCAAATCGACGAACTTGAAGCCGGTGGCGGTGCGCGGCCCGTCCTCGGGGCTGTCGTGGCCGTCCTGGACCACGAGGAGGCCGCGCGGGAACGCGTGGCCGAGGGGCTGGTTCAGGGCCGCGGCGCCGTCGCACTCCTCCGAGCCGTCGAGGTGGCGGGAGCGGGCGGTGATCCGTACGCCGCCCTCGTACTCGTGCCCGTCCTCGCGCTCGCGGTCGTAGAAGGCGAAGGTGTCGTCGCCCTGGCTCGACACCATGAGGTGGCCGTCACCGTCCCCCGTGTCGACGATGGTCAGCCCCTCCACGTCCGCGGACAGCCGGCGGCCGCCGAAGCCGGGGTCGGCTCCCGGCGAGCACTCCTCGGTCTCCTCGTCGTACACGGCGGGGACGCCGTACTCGCGGACGCGGTCCACCAGCACCGGCGCCGACGTCAGATCGGCACGCATCCGCCAGATGCCGACGTCCTCCTGGCCCGCGTAGAGCGTGCCGTTCGCCGGGTCGACGACCATGCCCTCGACCTGCGGCCGTTCGCCCGGTTCACCGCAGGGGGTCCACGACGTGCCGTTCGGCAGCCGGAAGGAGGAGGGCAGGTCCAGGGTCCGCACCAGCCGGTATCCGACCGTGCCGCCGGGCGAGGCCGTCAGTTCGAGGAGGGCGACGCGGGTTTCGTGCCGGCGGCTGACGAGGGCGTGGGTCCGGCCGGTGGCGCGGTCCGTCCAGGTTGCCAGTCCGTACGCGGTCCGCTGGTCGTTGATCTCCTCCTGCGAGGAGGAGAAGACGGGGGGAACGGCGGGCGCCGTGACGTCGGTCAGCGGGCCACCGGGCTGGTCGCGGTCGATGCGGTAGAAGCGGAGCCGGTCGTTTCCGCGGTCGGTGACGACGGCGAGATCCGCCCGCCCCGTGGACAGGCGCATCTTGTGGACCAGGTCGACGTTGTTGAACCGCCCCGGCGCGTCCTCGGGGCCCGGCCCGCTCGGCGCGGGGAGGGCCTGCACCTGGCGCGCGCCGAGGTCGTAGGCGCGCAGCCCGCCCTCCTTGGCGGTGGCGATGACGAGACTGCGGTCGGGGTCGGCGCTGTTGCGCCAGATGGCGGGGTCGTCGGCGTTGGCGTTGCCGCCCTCCTCGTCGTCGAACAACGTGGCGGTCTCGGCCACCGGCGTGACGGCGGGCAGCGGACCCTTTCCGCGGCCCTGCGCCGTGGCGGGGGCGGCCGCGCCGAGACCGGCGAGGACGGCGAACGCCGCGGTCAGGGCGAGGGCCGCCGCGACGGGACGAGCGGGACGGACGGGACGGGTGCGGCGCGGGCGGTCGAAGCGGTGAAGTTCCACCAGGCGTCTCCAGTTGGTCGGTCGGACACGTGCGGTGCGATGGCGGCTGAAGACTGGAGCCCTGGCGTTAAGGACTCGCCGTCACCGGGCCACGAGCAGCCGTGCACGACATGAACATGACGTGCTGCCGCATCCCTCGACCGCCCCCGCGCCGCCCGCGCCACGCGTCCCGGGCACCGACCCGCCCCGACCGCCCGCGCGAACCACGGAGGCTCCCGGCCCCCGTGGTTCCCGTCCGCCGGCTCTCAGTACGTGTGGCCCACGTGTGCGAGGGCTTGCTTCAGCAGCACCCCGTGTCCGCCGGGCATCTCGCTCTGCACGGCTTCGGAGGCCGCCTCCTGAGGACTGAACCAGACCAGGTCGAGCGCGTCCTGGCGGGGGCGACAGTCGCCGGTCACCGGGACGATGTACGCGAGGGACACCGCGTGCTGGCGCGGGTCGTGGTACGAGGTGACACCGACGGTGGGGAAGTACTCGGCCACGGTGAAGGGCTGGAGGGAAGAGGGGATCCGGGGCAGGGCCACCGGGCCCAGGTCCTTCTCCAAGTGCCGCAGCAGCGCGTCCCGCACCCGCTCGTGGTGCAGGACGCGGCCGGACACCAGGGTCCGGCTGACCGTCCCGGCGGGACCCATGCGCAGCAGCAGTCCGATGCTGGTGACTTCGCCGCTGTCGTCCACTCGTACGGGCACGGCCTCCACGTACAGGATCGGCATCCGGGTCCGGGCTGTTTCCAGTTCATCGGTGGTCAGCCAGCCGGGCGTGGTTTCGGTCGTGTCAGACATTGCTTGAGCATACGTTCCTGGTGGGGCGCCCGCAGTATTCGGGGCGGGTTCTCCCCGGGGCGGTTCGGATCGCGGGCGGCCGCCGCCGCGTTCGGTTCTGACGGTGCGAAAGCCGTGCGCGGAGCCGGCCGGTCCCGGGCCGGCGCCTGCACTGCCGCGCGGCCCGCCTGCGGACCTGCCCCGGGCCGCTCCTCCCGCTCGGCGGAGCGGCGACCGCCTTCAGCGGGCCGCCGGATGCGTGGCCAGCCAGTGCCGTGCGATCTGCTCCCGCGTGGCGACCCATGCCCCGCCGCGCTGCGCGACGTGTTTCAGGAAGCCGTCGAGCGCCCGGATGCGACCGGGCCGGCCGATGATCCGGCAGTGCATGCCGACGCTCATCATGCGCGGGCGGTCGGCGCCCTCCGCGTGCAGGGCGTCGTACGTGTCGATGAGGTAGGTGAGCATGTCGTCGGCGGTGGTGAAGCCGTGGACGATCAGGAACTTGAAGTCGTTCGCGTCGAGGCTGTACGGCACCACGAGCTGCTTGCGCCCGGCCGTCTCCACGTAGAAGGGCAGGTCGTCCGAGTAGTCGTCGGAGTCGTAGAGGAACCCGCCCTCCTCGACGACGAGCCGCCGCGTGTGGGGGCTCGTCCGGCCGGTGTACCAGCCGACCGGCCGGCGGCCCACGAGCCGCTCGATCGTCGCGACCGACCGAGCGATGTCGGCGCGCTCGGTGTCCTCGGGCACATGGCGGTAGTCGATCCAACGCCGGCCGTGGCTCGCCACCTCCCAGCCGGCGGCGCCCATGGCCCGCGCCGCGTCCGGGTTGCGTTCCAGCGCCTGCGCCACGGCGTACACGGTGAGCGGAACCCCGTGCGCGGCGAGCGTGCGGTGGACGCGCCAGAAGCCGGCGCGCGAACCGTAGGCGAACAACGACTCGACGTTCAGGTCGCGTCCGCCGACGACGGGCGGCGCGCCCACGAGTTCGTGGAGGAAGCCCTCGGAGGTGGGATCACCCTCCAGGACGTTCTGCTCGCCGCCCTCCTCGTAGTTGAGGACCAGGCTGACGGCGACGCGGGCGCCACCCGGCCAGGCCGCGTGCGGCGGCTCGGCGCCGTAGCCGACGAGGTCGCGCGGATGCTCGGACACGGGCGGAAATCTACCGCCGCCCCCGGGCCGACAGGAGTGGCCACGCCGCTCACCGGGGCGTGCCGATCGTCGTGGCTCCTGGCCGTCAGGGCGGTGTCAGGCCCGCGGGGAGGGTGCGGCGAGTTCGGCGTTCGCCCTGGCGGTGACATGGGTGAGCAGGCGGGCGGCGATCTCGCGTTCGGCGGCCGGGAGGTCGCCGTAGAGCCTCTCGGTCAGTCCGGCGATGGCGTCGGTGAGGCCCCGGTGGAGGCTTTCGCCCTTGTCGGTGAGGGACGGTGGGGTGGGTCGGACGCCGTCGAGCAGCCCGCCGGTGGCGAGTTCGTCGAGCAGGGCGTGTGCCCGCGCCGCGTCGACCTTCAGCGTCGAGGTCATGCGGTCGACGACACCGGCCCGGTCGAGCCCGTCGGCGACGGCCTTGAGTGCCACGGACTGGTGGAAGGTCAGGCCGTGGGAGGTGAGCAGCTGGTCGCGCACGGCGGCGATCGCGTGGTACGTGATGCCGATGATCTGGCCGTTGAGGAGGGGCGCGGTGGTCGTGACGGGGCCGGTGGCCATGACGTCAATCTCCTTGGGGGCGAGAGGGGTGGAGCTCGATCCACAACCGGAGGGTTCTCCGGTTGGCTCGTCGCAACTCTAAGTGGAGAGTTCTCCGATTCTCAAGGGGTAAACCGGAGAACTCTCCGTTCCGTCCGTTACGCTGCTCCGCATGACCGCCCCCACCGAGCGCGCCGATGCCGCCCGCAACCGCCTCCGCATCCTCGACGCCACCCGGCGCCTGCTCGCGGCGGACGGCTTCGCCGATCTGTCCCTGGACGCCGTGGCCAAGGAGGCCGGGGTCGGGGTCGGCACCGTCTACCGGCGCTTCCACAACCGGGCGGGGCTCGTCTACGCGCTCATCGAGGACAACGAGACCGGCTTCCAGGAGGCGTTCGCGCGGTACTGCGGGGACGGAGCCGCCCCGTCGCCCGCCGACCGTCTGCGCGCGTTCCTGCACGGCCTGGTCGAACTCGTCGACGCGAACCGGGAACTGCTGCTGCTGGCCGAGGCGAGCGCGCCGGCGGGGCGCTATCGCAGCGCCCCGTTCCGCCGGCACCACGAGCAGATCGCGGGCATGGTCGCGGAGCTCGCTCCCGGAGTGGACTCCGCCTACCTCGCCGACCTGCTCCTCATGGCATACACACCAGGTCTCTTCGACTTCCAACGCACCGAGCGCGGTTGGGAAGCGGACCGCGTCAAGCGCGGCCTGGACGTGCTGGTGGCCGGCATCGGGGCCGTCGGAGGGGTCGACCCGGATCCCGGTCTCGATCGGTAGGGGTCGCAACGACCCTCGCGCACCGGACCTGTGGTGGGCCCAGGAGGGCGCGTGGTCCGTCCTCCTGGGCCGTGGGCCGTGGGCCGTGGGTCGTGGGCCGTGGGTCGTGGGCCGTGACGGGTCAGCAGGTGATGGTGCCCCTGCGGAGGGCGTGGCCGCCGGTGTTGCTGTCGTCGGACCAGTGGACGGGCTTGGTTCCGGCGACGCATTCGGAGGCCGGGGCGATGGCGAAGCCCTCGTTGTTGAGGTTCGCCATGCCGGTGGGGCGCTCGTGGACGGTCGCGGTGGCGAAGGCGCCCGACGCGTCGACCCGCAGGGTGTGGTGCCGGCCGGAGCAGGTGTCGTCGCAGACGGCCCACAGGCGCGAGGCCTGCGCCTCCCACTGCAGTTCCATCACCCCGGACATGCCGCTGCTGAGGGCCGCGACGCGGGTGTGGCCCCCCGACTCGGCGAGGACGTAGCCGTAGATCATGCCGGTGCCCTCGACGCCGACGAAGAACACGCCGCCGGCGTGGGCGCCGTAGCGGGCGGGATCGTACGCCGCTCCGGTCGAGGCGTCCTTGAAGCCGGCGCCGGTCAGGTAGTCGTCCGGGACCCAGGTGACGGCTTCGAGGCCGAGGTTGGACCCGACCGGGGGCAGGTCGGAGGTCAGGTTCCACTCCCGGGCGGCGGTCAGGGCGCCGGCCGAACCGCTCACGTCGTAGCGCAGGACGGACAGGCGGCTGGTGCCGGAGGAGTCGCCGTTGCGCTCGGAGGCCACGTACACCCCACCCGAGGCGCCCGCGCCGGTGACGGTGACGCCCTCGGCGTCCGGCGTTCCGGAGCCGCCGGGGAAGCGCAGGGTCTTGCCGGAGGACCAGCCGCCGGTGGTGTCGGGGGTCCAGCCGCCGGCCCCGTCCGCGACCAGGCGCCACAGCTTCCCGGAGTTCTGGGCGCCCCACATCACGGCCCCGTCCCGGTGGAGTCCGCTGAGGTCCTGGCCGAACACGTCGGAGGCGTCGGCGGTCGCCACGGAGGAACCGCCGGGCCAGGCCGCCGGGGTGGTACCGCCTCCGGTGCCACAGGAGTTGGCGGCGCCGAGCGTGAGCGGGGCGGCCCGGAAGGCTCCGGTGCCGTCGGGGCAGCGCGACCACGACGGAGCGGAGTGCTTGCTCCAGGTGAAGCCGTCGACGAGCGTGCTGCCGTCCGGCAGGTACAGGCGGGCCTTGTCGGCTGAACCGAGCCCGAAGGAGGAGTGGACGTCGAAGGAGCGGAACGCTCCGGGGGCCAGGGTGGTGCCCGAGGCGATCTTGTACTTCGAGCTGCTGCTGTCGTCCTTGAGGATCCAGCCCGAGACGTCGACGGCGGCGGAGCCCTTGTTGTACAGCTCGATCGAGTCGTCGACGTCGCCCGTCGTGACGACCTCGTTGATGCGGATGTCGTCGGCCGGCGAGGCCTGGGCGGGGGCCGCCGTCAGGGTGGCGGCCAACGCAGGGGCGACGGCGAACCACAGGGCAGGACTGCGTCGCCGACGGGGTGCGCGCGATTCGGTCACGTTGTACTTCCCGGGGATCGTGGAGCCCGTTCGTGAGCTCAGGACCGCCCGAGGTTCGCGGGCCGGACCGAACAGCCGCCCCCCACGGCATGGGCGGACCGTGAACGGAGGCGGAACGCGTCGTGCGGCGGCGCACCCGGGTGCGAGGCGCCCGTCCCTCGCCCGGGGAGACGCGCCCGGGACCTCTTGCGGGTGCTGTTTACGTCCTATACTTTGTGTAGGTCATAAACATCGCGTCGAGAGGGAAGGGCCCCGTCCCATGGCCACCGAGTCGCGACCCCCGAGCAGCCCCGCCACATCCGACCTCGCCGCCGTGGCCGACCTGTTGTGGAGAGTGGAGGCGGAGTGCCCTGCGGGCGGCCGGCCCCGCCTGACGGCGCGCCGGATCGTCGACGCGGCCGTCGCCGTCGTGGACGCCGAAGGGCTCGACGCGCTCTCCATGCAGCGCGTCGCCAAGGACCTCGGCTGTACGGCGATGGCCCTCTACCGACACGTGCCCGGCCGTGATCACCTGGTCGCGGCCATGGTCGACACCGCCACCGGCCGCCCGCCCAAGGCCACCGGCGCCGGCTGGCGGGCCGAGATCGAAGCCTGGGTCGCCGCCCTCGGGGAGTGCTACGCGCGCCACCCCTGGATGGTCCGCGTCCCCACCGTCAGCGCCCCCGTGGGGCCGAACGAGCTCGCCTGGTTCGAGGCCCTGTTGGGTGCGCTGCTCCGGTCCGGGGCCGACCGGGCCGAACTGATCCCGCTCGCGACCTTCATCTCCGGCGCCGTGCGCGACCTGGCGAGGGTGGCCGCCGAACTCGACGCCGCGCAGGCCGCCTCGTACGGCCGGGTCCTCGCGGAACGCCTGGACCCCGAGGAGTTCCCCGTCCTGTGCTCGCTCGCGGGTGAAGCCGGCCTGGACGAGGAGGAGGACGGCGACGTCGCCCCGATCGTCACCTGCGGCATCACCCGCCTGCTCGACGGCATCGAGCAATCCCCGACCGCAAGGGAGAGAAGACGATGAACGAGAAACACGTAAGACGGTTCATGGGCATCAGCGGTATCGCGGCGGGAGCCCTGGCCGCCGTGGCCGTACCCCTGTACTTCGTCCACTCCGGCCCCCCGCCGGCGGCCAACGTCCTCACCCGCATCCTCCTCAACCTCCTCACCTGCGCGGCACTCTTGGCCTTCCTCACCGGACTGCGCCACCTCATCCGCGCCGCGGGGCCCGCCCACGACTGGCCGGCCGCCCTGGTCCACGGCGCCGGGGTGGCCTACGTGACCGTCACCCTGGTCGCCGCGTCCCTGGAGGCCGGCATCGTCCTGGAACGTTCCGACGGAGGCCTCGACCCCACCGTGGACGGCCCGCTCGCCCACGCCAACATGCTGCTGCACGGCTCGGCCGCCAGACTCCTGACGGCCGTGCTCCTCGCCGCCGCCGCGTACGCGATCCTGCGCACCGAAGTCCTGCCGCGCTGGACCGGATACACCGCCCACGCCGTCGCGGCCGTCAACCTGGCCTTCGTGCCCTCGCTGTTCTTCGGCACGGACGCGGCCGACTTCTACAGCGCGGTCGGCTGGGGCAACACGGCCCTCACGGCAGCGCTGCTGGTCTACTGGGCCTTCGCCGTCGGCGTCGCCCTGCTCCGACACAATTCGACGACGTACCGTACGACTTGATCCTGACCTTCCCCCCGGCCGACGATTCGTCGGCCAACCCCCGTTCGAGGACGTACAGGTTTACGCCGGTACGGGGATGTCCGTCCCGGCGGACGGCGTGGCCTGGGCGGACGGCATGCGCGCGAGGGCGCGGCTGCTCGGAGGACGCATGCCCCGCTGACGACAGGCCCGAGGGCGCAGACCGGCGCCGTGCGCCCGAACGTGCGCCCGCGCGCCTCCGCACGCCCCCACGGGAGGGATGGTCGCCGTACGCAAGCCCCATGACGATGAACTGCCGTGGGGGGGGGGGGGGGGGGGGGGGGGGGGGGGGGGGGGGGGGGGGGGGGGGGGGGGGGGGGGGGGGGGGGGG
>NZ_JANFAK020000175.1 GCF_024721315.2 Streptomyces sp. Isolate_45 | reverse complement strand
GGCCTGCGCGTCGGCGGTCCGCAGCTCCCCGGGCGGTGCCGCCGCGCTCACCCCGAGCCGCCAGCCGGGCTGCGGGTCGGGCTCCCGGTCGGTGAGCAGGCGCACGCCGTCGGGGCGCGGGTCCAGCAGTACGGTGCCCAGCGCGGCGGCGAGGGCCTGCGGCCCGCTACCGCCCCGGGCGTGGACGGCGTACCAGGGGCCGGGGGGCAGGGCCGCGGCCGGATCCCCGTCCAGCAGCAGCCGGGTCAGGGCGGCCGCCTCGTCGCCCGCCGGGCGGCCCGCCGTGAGCAGGGTCAGCAACACGGCGGCGACGGAGGCGATCGTGTGGTCCCCCGGGGCCCGGGCCGGGGTGGCGAGGACGAGCGCCCGGCCGCCGCCCACCGCGTAGGCCGCGAGGTGCGTTCCGCCCAGGGTGTCGGTGGCGGTCGCGGCGGACCCCGGAGCCACCCGCTCCGCCAGCCCCTCCAGCGCCGCCCGCACGCCGTCCCCGACCGGCACCCCGGCGGAGACGGGCCGCTGCGCGGCGCCGCCGGCCGTCCGGCCCGGGGCGTCCGCCGGAGGGGCCAGGAGGACGGCCCGGCCGCCCAGCGCGGCCGCCAGCCGGGACAGCACCGCCGACACCGGATCCGGCCGGGCCGCCGCCGCGGCCAGGGACTGCTGCGCTTCCGTCACCCGGCGCAGCTCACCGGTACGGGCCTGCTCCATAAGCCGCCACACGGCCCGGCCGACCGCCGTGAACGGGGTGCCGGGCGGCACCTCCACCAGCGGCAACCCGTACCGCGCGCAGGCCTCCACCAGCTCCGGCGGCACCGTCCCGTGCACCGGCGTCACCCCGAACCCGACCGCCCCCACCCCGGCCCGGGCGAGCCGGGCCGCGTACGCCCCGGCGTCCACGAGCCCCGCACCCTCGGGGCCGTCCGCCGACCCGGCCCCGGATCCCGCCAGCTCCGCCCCCGCCGTCAGGAGGAGTTCCCCGCCCAGGAGGTACGGCGACGGGTCCGCCATCTCGGAGGCGTGGACCCCGTGGACCTCCGCCTCCGCGGGCCCGGTCAGGAGCCGCAGGCCCAGTTCCGCGTCCGTGAGGAGGCGGGCGAGGGGCACCGGCGGGGTGGGGGGAGCCTCCATGGCCACTCCGTACATCGACAGGGCGAACAGTGGATGAAACGTACACTGCTCGCGCCCGAACCGCGCCCGTACGCTCGAAGTACCGCACCGCAGGACCACCAGAAGGGCACCCCCCCATGAGCACGCAGCCGCGCGGCCCCGTCGACTCCTCCCGCATCCCGCGCTACGCGGGCCCCGCGACCTTCGCCCGGCTGCCCCGCCTCGACGAGGTCGGCGGCAAGGCCGACGTGGCCGTCGTCGGCGTGCCCTTCGACTCCGGTGTCTCCTACCGCCCCGGCGCCCGCTTCGGCGGCAACGCCATCCGCGAGGCCTCCCGCCTGCTGCGCCCGTACAACCCGGCCCAGGACGCCTCCCCGTTCGCCCTCGCCCAGGTCGCGGACGCCGGTGACATCGCCTGCAACCCGTTCAACATCAACGAGGCCGTCGAGACGGTCGAGGCCGCCGCCGACGAGCTCATCGGCAACGGCTCCCGCCTGATGACCCTCGGCGGCGACCACACCATCGCCCTGCCCCTCCTGCGCTCCGTCGCGAAGAAGCACGGCCCGGTCGCGCTCCTCCACTTCGACGCGCACCTCGACACCTGGGACACCTACTTCGGCGCCGAGTACACCCACGGCACCCCGTTCCGCCGCGCCGTCGAGGAGGGCATCCTCGACACCGAGGCGCTCTCCCACGTCGGTACCCGCGGCCCGCTGTACGGCAAGCAGGACCTCGACGACGACGCCAAGATGGGCTTCGGCATCGTCACCTCCGCGGACGTCTACCGTCGCGGCGCCGACGAGGTCGCCGACCAGCTGCGCCAGCGCATCGGCGACCGCCCGCTGTACATCTCGATCGACATCGACGTGCTCGACCCGGCCCACGCGCCCGGCACCGGCACCCCCGAGGCGGGCGGCATGACCTCCCGCGAGCTGCTGGAGATCATCCGCGGCCTGTCGTCCTGCAACCTCGTCTCCGCCGACGTCGTCGAGGTCGCCCCGGCGTACGATCACGCCGAGATCACCTCGGTCGCGGCCTCGCACACCGCGTACGAGCTCACCACGATCATGAGCCGTCAGATCGCGCAGGCGAAGGGCAAGTAAGCACCGTGACGCACGACCACGACCTGGTACTCCGACCCACCGAGGCCCAGACGGCGGCCGCCCTCGCGCCGCCGCCCGGCCGCACCGGCGGGGACCTGGTCGTGGAAACGCTGCGCTCGCTCGGCGCCCACACCGTGTTCGGGCTGCCGGGCCAGCACGCACTGGCCCTCTTCGACGCCGTCGGCCGCTCCGGCCTGCGCCTCGTCGGCCTGCGCACGGAGAACAACGCCGGCTTCGCCGCCGACGCCTACGGCCGGATCACCGGCGAGGCCGTCCCCCTGCTGCTCTCCACCGGCCCGGGCGCCCTGATGGCGCTGCCCGCGCTGGCGGAGGCGGCGGCCGCCTCGGCGCCCGTCCTCGCGATCTCCTCCCAGGTCCCCACGCCGGGCCTCGGCGGCGGCCGGCGGGGCCACCTGCACGAGCTGCGGGACCAGGCCGCCTCCTTCCGGGAGATCGTCAAGTCGGTCCACACCGCCCGCACCCCCTCGCAGATCCCCTCCGTGATCGCCGAGGCCTGGGAGTCCGCCCTGACGGCCCCCTTCGGCCCCGTCTGGGTGGAGATCCCCGAGGACGTGCTGCGCGCCGAAACGGTGATCCCGCAGGTCACCGGGATGGACGCGACCCCGCACGAACTCGCGCCGCGCCCCGAGCTGACGGCGGTGGCCGCGCACTGGCTGGCGAACGCCTCCCGTCCGGTGATCATCGCGGGCGGCGGAGTGGTCCGGGCCGACGCCGCCGGCAAGCTCAAGCAGCTCGCCGAGCGCCTGAACGCCCCCGTGGTCACCACCTTCGGCGGCAAGGGCGCCTTCCCCTGGACGCACCCGCTGTCCCTCCAGTCCTGGCTGGAGGACCGCCACATGACGGACTTCCTGGAGGACGCCGACGTCCTGCTGGTGGTCGGTTCGGGCCTCGGTGAACTCTCCTCGAACTACCACACGTTCTTCCCGACCGGCCGGGTCGTCCAGATCGAGGCCGACCTCGGCAAGCTGGAGTCCAACCACGCGGCCCTCGGCATCCACGCCGACGCCCGCCTCGCCCTCCAGGCCCTGCTGGAGACCGTCCCCGAACGCGAGGACCCCGCCGCCCCCGAGCGGGTCCGCCTGCTGCTCGCCGACGTCGCGGCCCGCCTCGCCGGCCAGGACGTCACCCTGGAACAGGGCCTCCTGACCTCGATCCGCGCCGCCCTGCCCGGCCGTTCCCCGTCGTTCTGGGACATGACGATCCTGTCCTACTGGGCCTGGTCCGCCTTCGACGCGAAGCACCCCAACACCATGCACTCGGCCCAGGGCGCGGGCGGCCTCGGCTACGCCTTCCCGGCGGCCCTCGGCGCCGCCCTCGCGGAACCCGGCACCCCGGTCCTGGCCGTCTCGGGCGACGGCGGAGCCATGTACTCGATCGCGGAACTGGCCACCGCCCGCCAGCACGACCTCGACGTCACCTGGCTCATCGTGGACGACGGCGGCTACGGCATCCTGCGCGAGTACATGACCGACGCCTACGGCACGCCGACCGGCACCGAACTCACCCGCCCCGACTTCGTCGCCCTGGCGGGCTCCTTCGGCGTTCCGGCCGCCACCACCACCCCGGACACCCTCCGCGAGGACCTCGCCAAGTCCCTCGCCACCCCGGGCCCCTCGGTCCTGGTCCTCCCGACCACGCTGAGGATGTTCGCCCCGACGCACCTGTAGGCCGTGCGGCCCGGGCCCCGCGTCAGGCCGCGCCGTCGGCGTGGGCCGTGAAGGCGACGTACGAGGCCTCCCCGACCAGCCTCAGACTCAGTTCGGAGTGCATGGCCCGCGCGAGTCGGGCCAGGAGGGGCACGGTCGGTACGGTTCCGCCCAGCTCCAGCTTCGAGATCTGGGGCTGGGTCATGCCGGCCCGCCTCGCCAACTCGGTCTGCGAGATCCCGAGCTGGGACCGCCGGTCGTACACGGCCTGGCCCAGTTCGAAGGCGAGCCGGATCTCCTCACGGCGCCGTGCGGTCTCCGGTGACTGCGCGAGACCCTGCACCACCTCGCGGTCCCGGGCGATTTTCCACTGCGCGTGGCCGGTCATGGCGTTACCTCCCTTTGAGATGTCACGGGTATACACGTCGACCGCCGGGCCGTGCTCGGACCCGCACACCTCGGCCGCGCGCTGTGCACGCTCCACCTCTGCCCGCTCGCGCTGTCGCGTCTTCCTGAACACCGGCTCGATTTCGACCGTGAAAGGGACTTCCATATATCGGAACGTATAGATGCTCAAGTGTATGGAATGCGGAAACGGGAGGGAAGTCGCTCGGCCGAGTGAGGCTCGGGTACCCGGTCGGGTGAAGCCCGCGCGCGGCCCCCGTACGGCAGTGCGATTGTTGCGGCGGGATGAAATCCGCCGGTCGGCGCGTTGGGGGAGGCGGCAGGACAGCAGCTACGGGGAGGCATCACGTGACGGCGGGACAGAAGGCGGCCGGCGGTAAACAGGGCTGGGGCAGGCGACTGACGGCCTACACCTGGCGGTACAGGACCAACGTCCTGCTCGCTCTCGGATCCTCATTGGCCGGCATGGCCGTCATGGCCCTCGTGCCGCTGGTCACCAAGGTCATCATCGACGACGTCGTCGGCGACAAGTCCCGCGAGATGGCCCCCTGGGCGGGCATGTTCATAGCCGCCGCCGTCCTCGTGTACGTACTCACCTACATACGCAGGTACTACGGCGGCCGCCTCGCCCTGGACGTGCAGCACGACCTGCGCACGGACATGTACGCGACCATCTCCCGCCTCGACGGCCGCCGCCAGGACGAGCTGTCCACCGGACAGGTGGTCGGCCGGGCCACCAGCGACCTCCAGCTGATCCAGGGCCTGCTCTTCATGCTCCCGATGACCATCGGGAACTTCCTCCTCTTCGGGATATCCCTCGGGATCATGCTGTGGCTCTCGCCGCTGCTGACCCTCGTCGCGCTGCTCATGGCCCCCGCGCTCTGGTTCATCGCCAAGCGCAGCCGCAAGAAGCTCTTCCCCGCCACCTGGTACGCGCAGGGACAGGCCGCCGCCGTCGCCTCCGTCGTCGACGGGGCCGTGACCGGCGTCCGCGTCGTCAAGGGCTTCGGCCAGGAGGACCAGGAGACCGGCAAGCTGCGCGCCGCCGGGCGCCGCCTGTTCGGCGGCCGGATGCGGGCCATCCGCCTCAACTCGCGCTACACCCCCGCGCTCCAGGCCGTCCCCGCCCTCGCCCAGGTCGCGATGCTCGCCCTCGGCGGCTGGATGGCCACCGAGGGCCGCGTCACCCTCGGCACCTTCGTCGCGTTCTCGACGTACCTCGCCCAGCTCGTCGGCCCCGTCCGCATGCTCGCCATGGTGCTCACCGTCGCCCAGCAGGCCCGAGCCGGCGCCGAGCGCGTCTTCGAGCTCATCGACACCGAGCCCGTCATCCGCGAGGGCGAGCACGAACTGCCCGCCGACGTGCCCGCCACCGTCGAGTTCGACGACGTCCGCTTCGGGTACGACCCCGAGCGGCCCGTCCTCGACGGCTTCTCCCTCACCGTCGCGGAGGGCGAGACCGTCGCCGTCGTCGGCGCCTCCGGCAGCGGCAAGTCCACCGTCTCCCTCCTCCTCCCGCGGTTCTACGACCCCGACCGGGGCACCGTCCGGGTCGGCGGCCACGACGTGCGGGACCTGACGTACGACTCCCTGCGCTCCGCCATCGGGCTGGTCCCCGAGGACTCCTTCCTCTTCTCCGACACCATCCGCGCGAACATCGCCTACGGACGCCCCGACGCCTCCGAGGAGGAGGTCCGCGCCGCCGCCCGCGCCGCCCAGGCCGAAGGCTTCGTCGAGGCCCTGCCCGCCGGCTACGACACCACGGTCGGCGAACAGGGACTCACCCTCTCCGGCGGCCAGCGCCAGCGCATCGCCCTCGCCCGCGCCCTCCTCACCGACCCCCGGCTGCTGCTCCTCGACGACGCCACCTCCGCCGTCGACGCCCGCGTCGAGCACGAGATCCACGAGGCGCTGCGGTCCGTCATGGCCGGCCGCACCACCCTGCTCATCGCCCACCGCCGCTCAACCCTCGCCCTCGCCGACCGGATCGCCGTCCTGGACCGCGGCCGGCTCGCCGACATCGGCACCCACGAGGAACTGGAACGCCGCTCGGCCCTCTACCGCAGGCTGCTGACCGACCCCGACGCCCTCGGCGCCGGATCGCCCCGCACCCCCGACGCCCCGCCCGCGGCCGAGTTCGAGCGGAGCGCCGAGCGGAACCTGGAGCGGGACCTCGAACTGGAGGCGGAGATCGACTCCGAGCCGGTCAACGCCAAGCGGCGGGTCAGCGACGAGGTCACCCCCGAACTGTGGCGCCGCCAGGAGGACGACAGGGCCGCCGCCGCCCCGGCCGCCGCCACGGGAGCCCCCCGTTCCCCCGGCGCCGGGCACTCCCTGGCCGGAGCCGTCGCCGGGATGCCCGCGACCCCCGAACTGCTCGCCCAGGTGGCCGCGCTGCCCCCCGTCGACGACCGGCCCGCCGTGGACGAGGACGCCGCCGGCTCCGCCGAGGACAGCTACGGCCTGCGCCGGCTGCTCCGCGGCTTCTGGGCGCCGCTCGCCATCAGCCTCGGCCTCGTCGCCCTCGACGCCGGCTCCGGGCTGCTGCTGCCCGTACTGATCCGGCACGGCATCGACCAGGGCGTGGAACAGGCCGCCCTCGGCGCGGTGTGGGTGGCCGCCGGGCTCGCCCTCGTCGTGGTCCTCGGGCAGTGGGCGGCCCAGTTCGCCGAGACCCGGATGACCGGGCGCACCGGCGAGCGGGTGCTGTACTCCCTGCGCGTCAAGATCTTCGCGCAGCTCCAGCGGCTCGGCCTCGACTACTACGAGCGCGAGCTCACCGGCAAGATCATGACGCGGATGACCACCGACGTCGACGCCCTGTCGACGTTCCTGCAGACCGGTCTGGTCACCGCCGTCGTCTCCGTCCTGACCTTCTTCGGCATCCTCGTCGCCCTGCTCGTCCTCGACGTCGAACTCGCCCTGCTGGTCTTCGCGACGCTGCCCCTGCTGGTCGTCGGCACCATCGTGTTCCGCCGCAAGTCGGTCGCCGCCTACGAGCTGGCCCGCGACCGGGTCGGCACGGTCAACGCCGACCTCCAGGAGTCCGTCGCCGGACTGCGCCTGGTCCAGGCGTTCCGCCGGCAGGGGATCGGCGCCGCCCGGTTCGCCGAGCGCAGCGACGCGTACCGCGAGGCGCGGGTGCGCGGCCAGTGGCTGATCTCCGTGTACTTCCCCTTCGTGCAGTTGCTGTCCTCGGGCGCGGCGGCCGCCGTGCTGATCGTCGGCGCGGGCCGGGTCGACGCGGCCACGCTGACCACCGGCGCGCTCGTGGCGTACCTGCTCTACATCGACCTGTTCTTCGCCCCCGTCCAGCAGTTGTCCCAGGTCTTCGACGGCTACCAGCAGGCCACCGTCTCCCTCCGCCGGATCCAGGACCTGCTGCGCGAGCCCACCAGCACCCCGCTGCCCGTCGCGCCCCGCGAGGTGCGCGAACTGCGCGGCGAGATCGCCTTCGAGAACGTGCGCTTCCAGTACGGCACCGCCGAGGAGCGCGGCGAGAAGGGCGAGGCGCTGGCCGGCATCACCCTGCGGATACCCGCCGGGCAGACCGTCGCCTTCGTCGGCGAGACCGGCGCCGGAAAGTCCACCCTGGTCAAGATGGTGGCCCGGTTCTACGATCCGACCTCCGGCCGGGTCACCGCCGACGGCGCGGACCTGAAGGAGCTGGACCTGACGGAGTACCGCCACCGGCTCGGGGTCGTCCCCCAGGAGCCGTACCTCTTCCCGGGGACGGTCCGGGACGCCATCGCGTACGGGCGGCCCGAGGCCTCCGACGCCGAGGTCGAGGCGGCGGCCCGCGCGGTCGGCGCGCACGACATGATCGCCACGCTCGACGGCGGCTACCTGCACACCGTCACCGAACGCGGCCGCAACCTCTCGGCGGGCCAGCGTCAGCTGATCGCGCTGGCCCGGGCCGAGCTCGTCGACCCGGACGTGCTGCTGCTGGACGAGGCCACCGCGGCCCTCGACCTGGCCACGGAGGCCCAGGTCAACCAGGCCACCGACCGGCTCGCGGGCAAGCGCACCACGCTGGTCGTCGCGCACCGGCTGACGACCGCCGCCCGCGCCGACCGGGTCGTGGTCATGGACCGGGGGCAGGTCGTCGAGGACGGCAGCCACGCCGAACTCCTGGCCCGCGGGGGCCGCTACGCGCAGCTGTGGCGGACCTTCGTCGGGGAGGACGAGCGGGCGGCGGCCGCCTGACCGCGCCCCGTCCCACCCGTACCACCGCGGGACGTCCCGGGTATCAGAGCTCGCCGAAGAGCAGGTTGCCCGGGGCGTCCTCGTCGTCACCGGTGTAGTACTCGCGTACGGCGTCGAGGAGTTCGTCCACGGACAGGTAGCCGTCGTGGTTCTTGTCGATCCGCGCGAAGAGCGCCTCCGTGTCGGCGAGCTCCAGCTTCGTGTCGAAGGCGAGCTGCGCCTTGTGGAACTCCTCGGGGCTGATGTGCCCGTCGCCGTTGGTGTCGACGACCGTGAGGATCGCCCGCGCCAGCGGACGGAAGGACTTGTCGTAGGCGGGCCCGCCGTCCTTGTACAGCCGTGTCATCCCCTCCGCGTACTCCTGGGGGGTGAGCTTGCCGTCCCGGTCGAGGTCGAGCTCGGCGAAGAGGTCCACCCAGAAGTCGGTCAGTCCGCGGAACACCTCGGCGGCCTTGGGGGAGTCGGACGGCTCCTCCATCGCGTCGATCAGGCGGGTCCCGAGCGCGATCACGTCCTCCGCGTCGATGACGCCGTTGCCGTTGTCGTCGAAGTGCGCGAAGGCGCGCTCCAGCTTGCGGTCCAGCAGGTCGTTCGTCATGTCGGGGGCCTTTCGCGGCTACGGTGGGCGGTTGTCCGGTCGCCTAGCGTAATGTCCGCGTGGATCGTGAACTCCCCCTCCCCGGCTGGGAAGTTGTGGATGCACTCGTACGAGGTAGCGGCGGCGCCCCGGCCCCCGTCGGCGAACCGTCCCGGGCGGGGCGGCACGGCCGGGATTCCGTTGTGTCGTGCAACCATCCGGCGGGTCCGGGCGTCGTACGTGCGTGCGTGTTACGTACGACGGATCGGGGGGCGATGGTGTTGAAGCGGTGGAAGGGGTCGGGTCGGCGGCGGGCCGTGTCGGCGGGGGTGTTCGGGGCGGCGCTCTGGCTCGGCGTCGGAGGCCTGTTCGCGGCGCCACCCGCGCAGGCCGCGACCGGAGGCTGTCCGGGTCGGCTCGTCAGGACGCTGCCGTTCCCGACGGGCGAGGTGCGCGTGTACAAGAGCCGGACGCAGGCCTGCGCCGTGACGGTCGCCGCGCGACCCGGGGAGCGCCGGCGGATCACGGTTGTCGTCCAGCCGCGGGGAGGCGTTCCGGTGCGCGACGCGGGGGAGTTCACCCGGTTCGCGGGTCCCGTCGTGGTCGGCGCGGTCAACCGGTGCGTCCACGTGACGGGGAGCGTGGCGGCCGAATCCGTCGCATCCGGCTGGATCCTGTGCTGACGTAGGGCCCAACCACTACTGTTCACGGGCGTGTTGACCCGGCTAGGTTCACGGCGACCAGTGTGAACCAAGGGGAGGGTGAATGCGCAAGACGCTCGGATGGCTGCTGTCGCTCGTGGTGCTCATCGGCACCATGGGCGCGGCCGGCGCCACGGCACAGGCGGCCACAGCCGCGGGGCCGGCCGCCGCCACGGACATCAAGGACCGGATCCTCGGCATCCCGGGAATGAGCCTGATAGAGGAGAAGCCGTACCCCGGGTACCGCTTCTTCGTACTGAACTACGAGCAGCCGGTCGACCACCGGCAGCCGTGGAAGGGCACCTTCAAGCAGCGCATGACCCTGCTGCACAAGGACGTCTCCCGCCCCACGGTGTTCTTCACCTCGGGCTACAACGTCAATACCAACCCGCGCCGCAGCGAGCCGACGACGATCGTCGACGGCAACCAGATCTCCATGGAGTATCGATTCTTCACGCCCTCCCGGCCCGACCCGGCCAACTGGGCGAAGCTGGACATCTGGCAGGCCGCCAGCGACCAGCACCGCATCTTCACCGCGCTGAAGAAGATCTACAACAAGAACTGGCTGTCCACCGGAGGCAGCAAGGGCGGCATGACCGCGACGTACTACGAGCGCTTCTACCCGCGTGACATGGACGGCGTCGTCGCGTACGTCGCGCCCAACGACGTCGTCAACAACGAGGACTCGGCGTACGACCGGTTCTTCGCCAAGGTCGGCACCAAGGAGTGCCGCGACCGGCTGAACGCCGTCCAGCGCGAGGCGCTCGTGCGCCGCGCACCGCTGGAGGCCAAGTACGCCACCGCCGCCGCCGAGAACGGCTGGACCTTCACCACCGTCGGCAACCTCGACAAGGCGTACGAGGCCGTCGTCCTCGACTACGTGTGGGCGTTCTGGCAGTACAGCCTGCTCGCCGACTGCTCCTCCATCCCCACGGCCGCCACCGCGAGCGACCAGGAGATCTGGGACACCATCGACGCGATCTCCGGCTTCTCGGCCTACGCCGACCAGGGACTGCAGACGTACACGCCGTACTACTACCAGGCGGGTACGCAGCTCGGCTCGCCCGACATCAAGCAGCCCCACCTCAAGGGCCTGAGCCGCTACGGCTACCAGGCGCCGCGCGAGTTCGTGCCCCGTGACATCCCGATGACCTTCCAGTCGGGGGCCATGGCGGACATCGACGGGTGGGTCCGCGACAACGCCCACCAGATGCTCTTCGTCTACGGGCAGAACGACCCGTGGGGCGCCGAGCCGTTCCGCCTCGGGTACAAGACGCGCGACAGCCACGTGATGATCGCGCCGGGCGCCAACCACGGGGCCAACGTCGCCCAGTTGCAGGAGGGCGAGAAGACCCTCGCGACGGCGAAGATCCTCCAGTGGGCCGGGGTGGCACCCGCCGCCGCGCTCGCCGACTCCGCGAAGGCGGCGCCGCTGGCGGCCGCGGACGCGCAGCTCGACCAGCAGGACCTGGAGCGCGAGCCGCAGCTGCGGCCGTAACCACCGCGGCCGTAACCACCGCGGCCGTGACCACCGCGGCCGTAACCGCGACTCAGGGGGCCACGGGCGGGTAGGACAGCCCGTGGCCCAGCGGGTAGCGGCCCGGCACCGGGACCGGGAGACGGCCGATCGGCCGCCGGACCCCGGTGATCACCCGGGCCGCCGCCCGCAGTTCCACGTCCGTCCAGGAATACGTCGCCACCTCCGCCGCGCACGCAGGCAGCCGCGCCGGGTCGTACGGGTTGCGGACCGCCACCAGCACCACCGGCACCCCGGTGGCGACCAGCTCCGCCACCAGCGTCCGCTGCGGGCTCTCCCCCTCGGGGACGTTGTACGTGCACACCAGCACCGCCGCGTGCCCCGCCGCGGCGGCCACGGCCCCGGCCGCGGGCACTGCCGTCGCCCGGCAGCCCAGCGTCTCCAACTCCCTTGCCAGGACCGTCGTGGGGGGTCCCGTGGTGCCGGTGGGGGAAACCGGCTCGGCCCCCGTCACCAACAGCCGCGGCCGCGCGGCCGCGTCCAGCGGCAACAGCCCCCGGGGATTGGCCAGCAGGGTCGTCGTGGCGGCCGCGATCTCATCGGCGGCGGCCAGGTTGGCGGCCGTTCCGACCTCCGGGTCCGCCGTCCCGACCGCGCCGACGGACTCCTCGAACAGGCCCCGGCGGGACTTCAGTTCCAGGATCCGCAGCACCGACTCCGTGATCCGCTCCCGGGACAGCTCGCCCGACTCCACCGCCGCCAGCACGCTGCGCTGCGCGAGC
This sequence comes from Streptomyces sp. Isolate_45, assembly GCF_024721315.2. Lineage (GTDB taxonomy): Bacteria > Actinomycetota > Actinomycetes > Streptomycetales > Streptomycetaceae > Streptomyces. The sequence continues at coordinate 3,701 of NZ_JANFAK020000175.1, read as the reverse complement.
CCGAGGTCCGGCGCGTTCAACAATTGGTCGCAGCCCGCCTTCAGCGCCAGTACCGGGACCCGGTCGTCCCCGTACTTCTGACGGACCCCGGCCATGTCGAGGGCGTCGGTCACCACCACCCCCCGGAAACCGAGCCGTTCGCGCAGGATCCCGGTGACGATGGGGCGCGAGAGGGTCGCCGGGTCCCCCGAGGGATCCAGCGCGGGGAAGACGATGTGCGCCGTCATCACGCAGTCCACGCCCGCCTCCACCACCGCACGGAACGGCGGCTCGTCCAACTCCTCCCACCGGGCGCGCGAGTGCCGCATGACCGGCAGCCCGACGTGGCTGTCGGTCTCGGTGTCGCCGTGGCCGGGGAAGTGCTTCGCCGTGGCGGCCACCCCGGCGCTCTGGTAGCCGCGTACCTGGGCGGCGGCCAGCGCCGCCACCGCACGCGGATCGGAGCCGAAGGACCGTACGCCGATCACCGGGTTGGCCGGGTTCACGTTCACGTCGGCCACCGGGGCGTAGTCCTGCCGGATCCCCAGCGCGGCCAGCTCGCCGCCCGCGATCCGCGCCGCCCGGCGGGCATCGGCCGTGGAACCGCCCGCGCCCAGCGCCATCGCCCCCGGGAACAGGGTCACCGGCCTGCCGATCCGGGCGACCGCCCCGTGCTCCTGGTCGACGGACAGCATCAGCGGGATCCCGGAGCGGGAGCCGCGCGCCGCCCGCTGGAGGCCCTCGGACAGTTCGGCGATCTGCCGGGGGGAACGCGTGTTGTGGGCCCAGGCGAAGTAGACGACCCCGCCCAGGTGGTGGCGCTCGACCAGCTCGGCGGCGGTGCGCACCCCGAACTGCGCCAGGTTCTGCTCGGCGTCCGCCGGCTCGGGATCGGTGGCGGAGTGCCCGTACACCCGGGACACGAAGAGCTGTCCGACCTGCTCGGCCAGGCTCATCCCGGCCACCAGGGCCCGCAGCCGCGCCCGGTCGGGACGGCGGCCCGGCGGCTCCTCGGGGGAGCGGGAGTCATCGGGGGCGGAGTGCGACCCCACGGCCGCGGAGGTGACCCCGGCGGCGGCGACGGTGGCCAGGGCGGCGGCGAGCAGGGTCCGGCGGGACGCGTGGTTCGGCACCCGCCGGACCCTACTGCCGGGCCGCGTCCAGGGCCCCGGGGACACTCGGGAGGTCCCCCGGAAGTGGGGCCGCCGCCACCGCCGGCCAGTGTTCGCGCAGGGTCCGCACCGCCTCGGTGATCGCGGGCCGGCGGGCCGCCCCCGTCCGCCACAGGGCGTACAGCCTGCGTACGGGGCCCGGCTCCAGGGGTACCGCCACCGCGCCCGGCGGCAGGGCCCCGGTCCCCAGCCGGGGCACCACCGCGACCCCGAGCCCGGCCGCGACGAGGGCGACGATGGTGTGGTTCTCCTCCGCCACATGGGCGATCTCCGGCTCGAACCCGGCCGTCCGCAGGGTCCGCACCAGCCAGTCGTGGCACACCCGGCCGGGCGGCTGGCACACCCACCGAAGCCCGCCGAGGTCGGCGCGCCGCACCACCCCCCGCGAGGTGAAGGGGTGCCCGGCCGGGACCACCAGGTCGCAGTGGTCGTAACCGATCACCACGTGCTCCACGCCCTCCGGGGCGGGCAGCGGGGAGATGTCCCAGTCGTGCGCCACCGCCAGGTCGGTGACGCCCCGGGCCACCAGGTCCACCGACAGGTGGGGGTCGACCTCCGTCATCCGGACGTCCAGCGCCGGATGGCGGCGCGCCAGGTCGGCCAGCACCCCCGGCAGCAGCCCGCGCGCCGCCGAGGCGAACGCCGCCACCGTCAGCAGCCCGCTCGGCCGACCGCGGCGCTCCTCCAGCGTGGTCTCGGCCCGCTCCACGATCGTCAGCAACTCCCGCGCCGTGTCGGCCAGGTGCCGAGCCTCCTCGGTGAGCGCGACCCCGCGCCCGCGCCGCTCCAGCAGCGTCGTACGGGTCTCCCGCTCCAGTTTGGCGATCTGCTGCGAGACCGCGGACGGGGTGTAGCCCAGTGCGGCCGCCGCGCCCGCGACCGAACCGTGGACGGAGACGGCGTGCAGGGCGCGCAGCCGGGACAGGTCGAGCATGCCCCGATCGTAAGCATTGCTTCATCCATCCCGGAAGGGATCCGCGCTGGTGCTTCACGGTCGGGGCGCCGATGCTCGGTACATGCGTCCCGTACACACCGCACTGGCCGTGGTCGTCGCCGCCGTCTGGGGCTTCAACTTCGTCGTCATCGAGATCGGCCTCGGCCACTTCCCCCCGCTGCTGCTGTCCGCGCTGCGGTTCCTGGTCGCGGCGCTGCCCGCCGTGTTCCTCGTCGGCCGGCCCAAGGTCGCCTGGAAGTGGATCCTCGGTGTCGGGGCCGCCCTCGGCGTCGCCAAGTTCGGCCTGCTGTTCACGGGCATGGCCGCCGGGATGCCGGCGGGGCTGTCCTCCCTAGTGCTCCAGGTGCAGGCCGTCTTCACCGCCGCCCTCGCCGGCCTCGTCCTGCGCGAACGTCCCGGCCGGGTACGGCTGCTGGGCATGGCCGTGGCCCTGGCCGGGATCGCGGTGGCCGCCGTGGACCGGGGCCTGTCCGGATCCGGGCTCGGCTTCGCCCTGGTCGTCGCGGCCGCCGCCTGCTGGGGCGTCTCCAACGTCCTGACGCGCAAGGCCGCCCCGGCCGACGCCATGAACTTCATGATCTGGGTGTGCGCCGTCCCGGTCCTGCCGCTGATCGCCCTGTCGCTGCTGATCGAGGGGCCCGAACGGGACCTCGCCGCCCTGCGCTCCCTCGACTGGTCGGGCGTCGGCGTCATCGTCTACGTCGCCTGGGTGTCCACGGTGTTCGGCTTCGGCGCCTGGAGCTACCTGCTGCGCCGCTACCCGGCCTCCTCCGTGGCCCCGTTCTCCCTGCTGGTACCGGTGTTCGGGATGTCCTCGGCCGCCCTCGTGCTCGGCGAGGGGATCTCCGGGACCCGCTGGCTCGCCGCCGTGCTCCTCGTCGGCGGCGTCGGCCTCACCTCACTGGCCCCCGCGCGGCGCCCGAACCGTACAGGGGTCGGTTCGGGCGTCAGCGCGGGGAGCCCTCCTGTAGTGGCAGCCGCCAGTCCTGCCCGGTCAGGGTGACCCCGTACGAGCGGTGCGGGCGCTCGGCGACCAGGGTGAAACCGGCCCGCTCGTAGAGCGAACGGGCTTCGCGCAGTACGTCGTTGGTCCACAGCACCAGCTCGCGGTAGCCGACCGAGCGGGCGAACGCGACGACGGTGTCCACGAGCAGGCCGCCGATGCCGAGGCCGCGTCCGGCGGGTTCCACCAGGAGCAGCCGCAGCCGGGCGGTGCCCGGCGAGCCCTCGTCCCGCACGCACATCACCGAGCCCACCGGACGCCCCTCGTGCTCGGCGATCCAGACCCGTTCCACGTGGGGGTCGTGGTCCTCGGCGAAGTCCGCGACGATCCGGGCCACCAGCCCCTCGAACTCCTGGTTCCAGCCGTACTCGGCCGCGTAGAGCGCGCCGTGCCGCTGCACGATCCAGCCCAGCTCCCCGGGCTCCGGATCCCTGAGCCGTACCTGTGCGCCGGAGGTCTCCATGGCGCCCGAGGATAGCGCGCGGCCCGTCGAGGGGGGGACGGCGCGGGAACACCGCGGTGGGGGGGGGGGGGGGGGGGGGGGGGGGGGGGGGGGGGGGGGGGGGGGGGGGGGGGGGGGGGGGGGGGGGGG
>NZ_JANFAK020000174.1 GCF_024721315.2 Streptomyces sp. Isolate_45 | reverse complement strand
AGCCAGGCGGTCGCCGCCGGACCGGCCGGACAGACCGTCCAGTGCGACGGCGACGGCACCAGCGGCAACCGCGTGCAGGTCGTGTACGTGCACGCCCCGGGTCAGGACCGGTACGCCGAATACCTCGCCTCGTTCCGCAAGTGGGCCGCCGACGCCGACGTCATCTACTCGGCGAGCGCCAAGGAGACGGGCGGTGTCCGTCACATCCGCTACGTGACGGCTGCCGACTGCACGCCTTCGGTGCTCAGCATCGAGCTGCCGCAGTCCGCGCTCGCGGAGTTCAGCGCGACCAACAAGGCGCTCGCCGCCAAGGGGCTGGACCGCCGCGACCGCAAGTACATGATCTTCGCGGACGCCAAGATCTACTGCGGCATCGGCACCTTCAACGGTGACGAGCGCCCCGGCCAGAACAACCTGAGCAACTTCGGCCCCTCCTACGGGCGCACCGACTCGGGCTGTTGGGGCGGCCACACCGCCGCCCACGAACTGGGCCACAACCTGGGCGCGGTCAACAACAGCGCCCCGAACACCAGCCGCGGCGCGCACTGCACGGACGAGTGGGACGTCATGTGCTACTCGGACACTCCGTACTACCCCAAGATGCGCAACATCTGCACCAACCAGGCGGCCGAGAACATCCTGGACTGCAACCACGACGACTACTTCCACACCAGCCCCAAGGCGGGCAGCTACCTCGCCACCCACTGGAACATCGCCGACAACCAGTTCCTGATGCGCGCGGCCGGAGGCGGGGGCGGCGGCACGGACCCCGGTCCGAAGCCGACCCCGACGCCGACCGGCAAGCCCACCCCGACGCAGAAGCCGTCGCCGACCCCGACGCCGACCGGGAAGCCCACCGGCGGACCGGCCGTGACGGCGGGCCAGATCCAGCCGGACTCGGTGGTCCTGAGCTGGCCGAGGACCGAGGGCGCGGCCTGGTACCAGGTCATGCTGAACGGCAAGCACCTCACCTGGGTCCAGTCCACGTCGCTGCGCGTCTACAACCTCCGTCCGGGGACGGCGTACACGGCCGCCGTGTCGGTCCGTGACACCGCCGGTCGGGACAGCGGAGCCGGCAAGGCCGCCTCGTTCCGCACGGCGGACAAGAGCGGTGGCACCACCACCCCGGGCACCCGCTACGTGCTCGGCAACGGCAGCACCGGCATGGCCGCCGAGCTGTGGGGAGGACGGACCGGGGACGGCACCGTCCTCGTCGCCGGCCGCGACAACGGCTACGCGCAGCAGCAGTGGTACTTCGACGACGCCGGCGACGGACTGGTCCGCATCCGGTCCGCGGTCTCCGGCAAGTGCCTCCAGCCGGGCGGCGCGCCCGCCGCCGGCATGTGGGTCGCGCAGCAGCCCTGCGGGAGCGCCGGCGCTCAGCGCTGGAAGGTGTCCTCCCGCGACGGTGCGGTGACGGTCTCCGATCCGAGCGGCGGCTTCGCGCTCGCCGTGAGCAACCGCCCCTATTACGGGGACTGGCTGCTCGAACTCCAGCGCGCGGACGGCCGTCCGGCGCAGGTCTGGACGGCCCGCAAGGCCGCCTGACCACCTCCTGAACGGGCGGGCGGCCGTACTCCCCTGCGGCCGCCCGCCACCTCCCCCCATGCCTCACCTCCCCCACCACGTCCCCGCTCGCCCTCCCCCCACACGTTCCGCTCCCCTCCCGCTCTCCTCATCCCCTGGAGCACCGTGCCGATGCGACTGCGCGCCGCCGTTTCCCCGACCCTGGCCGGACTCGGCCTCGCCCTGCTGGTCCTCGTCCAGGGCGTGGCCCTCGCCGGACCCGCCCACGCCCACGGCGACACCTTGAAGGTGGTGGTCACGGGCCAACGCGACGGCCACGTCACCGCCGACGTCACCTGGGAGAACGACGGGGATCCGGTCGACGAACAGGTCGCCGCCACCGTGAACTCGGTCAGCGCCGACGGCACCCGTACCGAGGGGCCCTGGCGGCTGGTCCGCGATCCCGGCAGGCCGGCCGGCTGGACGACGGCCGAATCGCTCCCGCCCGGCACCTGGACCGTGAGCGTCGACACGGGCTTCCCCGGCCTCGGACACGGCACGGCGGAGGTCGGCGTACCGGTCGTGGACCCGGCACCCTTGGCCACGGCGCCCTCGACCACGGCGTCCACACCCGCGCAGGCCCCGGTGCCGGCCTCCGTGCCGGCCCCGGCGGTCGCCCGGTCCGCCGCGCCCGTCTCCCCCGGACCGTCCGCGCCCGCTCCCACGGCGGCGGAGTCCGACTCCGCCGGTGACGACACCGGCTGGTGGACCACCGTGGGCGTCGCGGGCATCGCGCTGGCCGGGGCGGCGGCCGGTGTCCTGCTGCGCCGCCGACGCCGCTCGCTCCGCTGACGGAGTGTCTCCGCCGCCGCCGCTCGCGGGCCTTGCATGGTGGTCCCGGCGGCGGCGCCGGCCCGGCGGCCGCCTCGACGCGACACGGCTGAGGACGGCGCATGAAGGCAACTGAGGTACTCGTGGACGGCTTCGGGCGGGTCCGCGAAGTGGTGCACGAGGTGGTCGAGGGGCTTTCCGCCGAGGAACTCAACGCCCGGCTCGACCCTGAGGCCAATTCGATCTCCTGGCTGGTGTGGCACCTGACCCGGGTTCAGGACGACCATCTGGCCGACGCCGCGGGCACCGACCAACTGTGGTCGGCCGGGGGTTGGGCCGAGCGGTTCGCACTCGACCTGCCCGCCGACGCGACCGGCTACGGGCACGGCCCGCGGGAGGTGGCGGCCGTCCGCGTGGACTCCGGCGAGTTGCTGCTCGGCTACCACGACGCCGTCCACGAGCGGACCCTGAGCCACTTGCGCGGTCTCGCCGCGGCCGATCTGGACCGGGTGGTCGACGACCGCTGGGACCCGCCGGTCACCCTGGCGGTCCGTCTGGTCAGCGTCCTGTCCGACGACCTCCAGCACGCGGGCCAGGCCGCCTTCGTCCGCGGAGCCCTCCAACGCCGCTGACCGGCCACCCCGATCGGGACTTCCGTAAAGCGGAATTCAACTTCCGCGAGGTGCCCGTTGCATCCCCGGACCGACCGATCCCAGCAGGAGGAAAGTCGACCGAGTCCCGCGTCGCCCTGATCACCGGCTCACCCTCGGGCATCGGCGCGTCCATCGCGCGCCGGGCCGGCCGCCGCTCCGGCGGAACCACGAACTCGACCTCAACCGCCGCCGGCGGTGGCCGCGCGGCGCACCGCCCGACGGGCCGCGAACGGGCCGGGGCCCGGGTGGTGACTACTCGATGACGAGCTCGACGGGGATGTTGCCGCGGGTGGCCTTGGAGTAGGGGCAGACCTCGTGCGCCTGCTTGACCAGCAGGGCGCCGGTCTCGCCCGCCAGGGCCTCGGGGAGCTCGATGCGCAGGGTGACGGCCAGCGCGAAGCCGCTGTCGTCCTGGCCGATGGAGGTCTCCGCCGTGACGGACACGTCGCCGGTGTCGACCTTCGCCTGGCGGCCGACCAGGCCGAGGGCGCTGGCGAAGCACGCGGCGTACCCGGCGGCGAACAGCTGCTCGGGGTTGGTTCCCTGCCCGTTGCCGCCGAGCGCCGGCGGCATGGCGAGCGCGAGGTCGATCTGTCCGTCGGAGCTGACGGCGCGGCCCTCACGGCCGTTGGCGGTGGCGACGGCGGTGTACAGCGCGTTCATCGGGAGGTCCTTTCACAGGGGCGGGGTCGGCGGCCGACCCTCGACCACCACTAGAGCACACAATTAAATTGTGCACAACTAAATCGCTCGCAAAGAGCCTCCGGTACACTGGACCTCATGACCGAGCAGCCCGCCGACACCCTCCGCGACCAGGACTTCCTCCGACTGGACGGGCAGATCTGCTTCGCGCTCAACGCCGCGAGTCGCGCCTTCGGCGGGCTCTACCGGGTGGTCCTGAAGGATCTGGGACTGACCTACCCGCAGTACTTGGTGATGCTGGTGCTCTGGGAGCACGGCACGATGCCGGTCAAGCAGCTCGGGCAACACCTGCGCCTCGACTCGGGAACGCTGTCACCCCTGCTCAAGCGACTGGAGGCGGCCGGCCTGATCCGGCGCGAGCGCAGCGCCGCGGACGAACGGTCCGTGCACGCGATCCTCACGGAGGAGGGCGCCGCGCTGCGCGAGCGGGCGGTGGAGGTGCCCCGCCGGATCGCGGCGGCCACCGGGTTCGAGCTCGCCGAGATCCGCGACCTCCAGACGCGCCTGGGCCGACTGACGGCCGCACTCGACGCCGCGGCGCCGCAGGACTGACGCCGCGCGGGCCCATCAGACTCCGGAGTCGCGCTCCATGGTGGGCCGCAGCCGCTCCAGCAGGGCGTAGAGGGTCGCGCTCTCCTGCGCGTCGAGCTCGTCGAGGGCGCCGTGGGTGGCCTGCATCTCCTCGCGGACCCGGCGGATGACATCACGGCCGGCGTCGGTCGCGGCGACGTTCTTCACGCGCCGGTCGGCCGGGGACGGCTCGCGCCGCACCAGGTCGCGGGCTTCCAGCCGGTCGACGATCCCGGTGACGTTCGAGGCGTCGCAGACCAGCAGGGCGGCGAGCCCGCGCATGGGGACGGGCCCCTCCAACTGGGCCAGGACCTTGGCCTGCGTGGAGGTGAGGCCGTGACGCGCGGCCGCGGCCGCGAAGTCCCGCCATTGGGCGGTTCCGATCGCGGCGAGCAGTTCCAGGAGCTGGAGCTTGGTGGGCCGGGGCGTGGCGGTGGCGCTCATACCTCCGGAGCCTACTCAGGATCGTTGACATTATCAATTGTTTACTTGACCTCCTTAACTATCGACGTCTACCTTCGACGAAGTACTTGATGACATCAAACATCTTCGTCCTGAAGTAGGTCCTCCCCCTCATGAGCTCCGCCGCATCCGCCCCCGCCGAAGCGAGGAACAGGAACGAGACGGTCATCGTCTTCGCCCTGAGCCTGGCCGCCATGGTCGTGTCGATGATGCAGACCCTGCCCGTCCCGATCCTGGGCCTGATCCGCAACGACCTCGGCACCTCGACCGCCAACGTCAGCTGGGTGACCACCGCCACCCTGCTCTCCGCCGCCGTCTTCACCCCGCTGCTCGGACGCTTCGGCGACCAGCACGGCAAGAAGCCCACCCTGGTGGCCGTCCTCGGCGTCATGGTCGCGGGTTCCGTCGTGGCCGCCCTCGCGACCTCGCTGCCCCTCCTGATCCTGGGACGCGTCCTCCAGGGAGCCGCCACCGCGATCTTCCCGCTGGCCCTGTCGGTGCTCCGGGAAGAGGTCCGCCCGCAGAAGCTGCCGGGCGCCATGGCGCTGGTCAGCGGCACCCTCGCGTTCGGCAGCGGGCTGGCCCTCGTCGCCACCGGCCTGCTGACCTCGGGCGCCGACGCGGACTACCGCAACGCCTTCTGGATGGCCACCGGGTTCGCGACGCTGGCCCTGCTCGCCGTCGTCGTCCTGGTCCCCGCCACCCGCCACAAGACCGGCGGCCGCACCGACTTCCTGGGCGCGCTGACCCTGGGCATCGCCCTGCTGCTGCTCCTGCTGCCCATCTCCCAGGGCCACGAGTGGGGCTGGGCCTCGGGCCGGACGCTGGGCAGCTTCGCCGGCGCCGCGGTGATGACGGCCGTATGGGTGCTGACCGAACTCAAGGTGCGCGAACCCCTCGTGGACATGCGGATGTTCGTCCACCGACCGGTGCTCATGGCCAACCTCGCCGGCATCCTCGTCGGCTTCGGGATGTTCGCGAACTTCCTGGGCGTCTCCTACCTCGTGCAGATGCCGAAGGCGCTCACCGGCTACGGATTCGACGCGTCCATCCTGCGCGCCTCGGTCCAGTTCCTGCTGCCCGGCGCGATCGTCTCGCTGCTGGCCTCCCCCATCGGCGGGCAGCTGGTGCGCCACCGCGGGCCGCGGGCCGCGCTCGGCCTGGCGGCCGCCCTCGGCGCCGTCGGCTTCGGCTGGCTCGCCCTGGACCACGGCCACAGCGCCTCGGTGATCGGCGCCGGTCTCGTCGTCGGCGCGGCCGTCAGCTTCGGATACGCGGCGATGCCCGCCGTCATCATGGCGAACGTCCCGCACCACCAGAGCGGCATCGCCAACGGCATCAACTCGATCTCCCGCTCCACCGGCAGCGCGATCGGCAGCGCCATCGTCACCACGATCCTGGCCTCGCGCACGATCGAGCACCTCCCGCCGGGCGTGCCCGCCCTGCCCGCGGAGTCCGGGTTCACGCTCACCTTCGGGATCGGAGCCGTCGCGTTCGCGCTGGTCGCGCTGATCAGTTGGCTCGGCCTGCGCGGCGGGCAGGGCCCGCGCGTGAGCGCCTCCTCCGCCGCGGCCCCCGCCCCCGTCAAGGCGGTCCGGCCGGCCGAGGCCGTCTGAGCCCGCACGCCCCCGTGAGGACGCCGCCCCCGGTCACCGGACCGGGGGCGGCGTCCTCCCGTCACCGCGCTTCCTTGAACTCCACCGGTCCCAGGTCCATCCGGAACGCCCCGTCGGCGTAGAGCATCGGACGGTTCTCGACGTTGGCCCCGCTGTACGTCTCCACCTGGCTGATCGTCACGCCGTCCGGGCGGGTGAAGTCGACGAGGGCGATCGCCGCCCAGTAGGCGTTCTCCTGGTCCGAGAACAACGGGACCACCACCGTCGAGCCCCGCCCGTCGGTCACCACGGCCTTGGCGCCGAAGCTCTTGAAGCTGCCGGGGCCGTTGTCCAGCGCGCTGTACGCGCAGATCAGCACGTATCCGTGGGTGTCCGGCCGGTGGATGCGGATCACCTCGCGGCCCGGCTCCCCGGCGTCCCCGTCGAGCGCCAGATGGGGCCTGGCCTCCAACGAACCCTCGTTGTTCCAGTACACCGCCCCGTTCGCGGGCGTCTTCCCCGACTCCCGGTCCGCCGTGCTCCGTTCCTTCTCCGTGAGCTCCCGACGGACCCCGCCGGCGGGCACGAACAAGGCGTACAGGTCGAGGTCGGCGAGGCCCTCCTCGCGGTCGGCGCCGTCCCACTCCAGGGAGGCGGTCACCACGACCTCCCGGTCGCTCTTGTCGAGGGCGATGGTGGCCGTACCGTTCTTGACCAGCTCGATCCTGCCCAGCGCCGACGCGGGCACGGGCTCGGGGGCGGACGCCGGGACGGGCGCGGCCCGCTCGGCCACCACCGCCCGCGGCGCGGGCGCCCCCGCCCCGGCCGCCCCCTCCACCGCGACACCGAAATCCGCGGCCAGACCGGCGAGGCCGTTCGCGTAACCCTGTCCCACCGCCCGGACCTTCCAGCCGTCATCCCGCCGGTACAGCTCGACGAGCAGCAGCACCGTCTCGCCGTCCGTCAGCGGCGGCGGGACGAAGACCAGGTCCTGCGTCCCGTGGTTGACCGACACGCTCGGGGTCGATTCCGCGTCGAAGGCGGCCTCCGGCCCGGCCGCGTCGACGCTCGCCACGCAGACCACCGTCTCGATGTCCGACGGGACCGCGTCCAGGTCCGCCTCCACGACCTGCCCCGCGACCCGTACGCCGTCCTGCTCCGGGTGGTTGAAGAAGACCAGGTCGCCGTCGTCGCGCACCTTGCCCTCTCCCGTGAGCAGCAGTGCGCAGACGTCCACCGACGCCGGCGAACTCACGGTCACGGTGACCCGTGTGCCGGGCAGTTCGCCGTTTCCGCCCTTGTCGAGTCCCACAGCTGTCCGTGTCACTGTCCCCCCCCGTTCTGTGCGATTGACGCTTCAACCGCCCTCATTGTCCACTCCTGTCGCGCGGCCGTCCCCGAACCCGCGACGGACGCTGTCAGTGGGCCTCGCTAGTCTCCCCGCATACCGCAGCTCAGAGGCGTCGGCGCCGTCATGAGGGCTGCGCGGAAACGGATACGGACAGGCGGAGGGGCACGTTCTGATGGCTTGGCTGGCAGTGGACGAGGGGTACGAGGTCGCCCTCGTGGAAGGGCGGGTCACCGCGCGGCGGCCCGCGGGGCGGCAGTTGAAGGCGCTCCCGAAGGCGCTGCGCGATCACCCCGAGGTGGACCGGCTGCGGCGGCTGGCCGAGTGGCTCGACCGGCACGAGGCGTCCTGCGCCGCGCAGGTGGACGCGTGGATGGTGTCCTCGCTCCCCGTGCCGACCCCGCTGCTGGCCCGGGTGTGGCCCGACGAGGCCTGGCAGGCGGCACTGCGCGACCTGGCGATCGTCGGGGACGATCCGGACGAGGTCGGCTTCCTGCGCGACGCGACCGCCGAGGGCGAGCTGAAGGTGGTCAACCTCGACGGCGAGACCGTACGCCTCTCACCGCGCACGGTGACCCTGCCGCACCCGGTGCTGCTGCCCGACCTGGACGACGTAAGGGACTTCGCGGCCGAGCTGGGCATCACGCAGAAGGTCGAGCAGATCCACCGGCCGACCTGGGTCAGGCCCGAGGGGCTGACCGCGACGGAGACCGAGGTGCGGGACTACGCGGGCGGCGTGTTCCCCTCCCGGTTCAGCCTCGCCGCCCGGGCCACCGCCCTGGGCTACCGGGTCTCGGGCGGCTACTCCACCTGCGGGGTGCGCGACACCGGACGGGCCGTGGAGGCCGCCGTGTGGATCGGCGAACCGTACTGGGACAGCGAGTCGGCCACCGGGTCGCTGAACTGGCACGACGAGGAGGGCCGGTCGGTACGGCTCGACGAGGTCGGGCCGGTGGCCTGGTCCGAGGGCATGAGGATGGCCGCGGCGCTGTACGCCGGGCGCAGGATCGAAGAGGGCGGGGACGCGTGAACACCACCACCGACAGCACCGGGGCCGCCGAGCTCCTCCGGGCGGGCGCCGTGTTGCCCGTCGACGCCATCGACGCGGGACCCTCCGCCGTGCCGCTGACCGCGCGGGCCTACCGTCACCCGGCGCTGGGTGACGAGCGCGTCGTCGTGCGGCTCGCCGCCGCCGAGCTGGGCGCCGCGGAGGACCTCGCCGCCGGCTTCCTGGGACTCGTACCGCAGGACGTGGAGCCGCCCGTCGTGGGCCTGGGCCGCCGGCAGGCGCTCGGTTTCCCCGAGTGGGTCCTCGTGCACCACCCCGAGGACGGGCACCACGCGCTGGCCGTCGTCCCCGAACTGGACCGGATGGCCCGGCAGGCGAAGGCGAAGCCCAAGGCCGCGCTGGACGCCTGCCACGAACTGGCCGGCCGGCTCGCCGCCGCCGTCCCGCACTTCCTGCCCGTCTTCCACGAACAGGCCGCCCGGCTGTTCCTCGCCGTCGAGAACACCACCTACGCCGCCCAGTTGTTCGGCCGGGCCCGGACGAGCGAGAGCCAGTACGGGCTGAGCGTCGACGAGGACCGGCTGGACGCCGTGTTCCTCGAATTCGCGCTGGCCGGAGCGCTCCCCGTGAAGGTGCTCACCGCCTACGCGAAGGAACTGGCGCTGCGGGTCTCCCCCGCCGAGGCCCTCGACCGTTTCCGCCGGCTGTGCGTACGCCGCACCGCGGGCGGGCTCCCGCCGTCCGCGCAGGCGGCGGTGGAGCTGCGACGGCTGGCCCGCGCCGCCGGACTGACGGGTGGCGAGGCCGAGCAGGACTACCTGGCGGAACTGCTGCCGCTGCCCGCGACGATGCGCGCCGCGACCGGCTGGTGGAAGTCCCACCGCGCCGCCCTCGTCGCGCTGGCCCGGCGCGTGCCGTCCGTACGGGGCACCCTGCTGGGACTGGCCCCGACCGGCGGCGGCGACGCCGGTGAACTCGCCGCGATGTGGCTGGAGGTGCTGGAGGAGTCGGGCGCCACCGCCGGACTCACCGACGCCGCCCTGCCCGCGGGGGAACGCTGCGCCGACGGCGCCGCCGGCTGGCTGGAGCGCTTCCACACCGCCCGGTACAGCGGCTGGGGCACCCCGCCCGCCCTGCCGTCGCTGCTGTCGCTGGTGACCCGCTGCGCCGACCGACTGCGTACCGAGCTCTCCTCCCCCGATCGGGAGGAAGGCCTGCGGATCGGGCTCCAGGACGTGGACCTCCTGGACCTGCTGCTCTCGCTGGACGTGCCCGTCGCCGTCCCCGCCCTCGACGACAACACCGGGCGCCGCGGCCGCGGCGGCCCCCTCGGCCTGGAGCAGTGGGCCAACACACCCGGGCGCCGCGACCTGCGCGCCCTGTGCGCCGACGAACGGCTGCGCCCGTTCCTGCTGCGCGGCCTCGACGACCTCAACCGCCACATGTCCAACGGGCGCACGGTCGTGCGGCTCCTCGCGACGACCGAGGGCAGCAGGTCGCTGGTCGCCGAGTGGGTCCGCGGGGTCGCCGACGCGTCCCGCGCCGCGGCGCTGCCGGAGCTGCCCGCGGCCATCCGGTCGCTGACCTGGCTGCCCGCCGAGGCCCTGGCCCTGGCCCCGGAGGAGGTGGGCCGCGCGGCCGCCGCCGACCTGGGCGAGATCCTCGCCCGGACGCTGCGCGGCGGTCTGTTCGACGAACTGGGTTGGCCCGCCTGGGAGGAGGCCGTCACCGAGCTCACGCCCGGCAACAACCGCCACCACCGCCGCGTCGTGATGGACGCCTGGCCCCACCTCATCGTCGCCAACGCCGCCCAGGTCAGGGTCATCGACGCCGACTCAACCGTGCTCACGCACGACCTGCGGGTCCCCACCGGGAACAACCACGTCACCGGTTTCCACTACGTCGACGGGGACCTGCTGGTCTTCTGGGCCTCCTACGACGGCCCCGTCCAGGGCTACTGGCTGAGCGAACCCGGGGACGTCCTGACCCTGGACTCCAAGGGCGACTACTGGAACCCGCGCAGCGGGCACGTCTCCATGCAACTGCCCGCCGGCGGTCGCGCCACCGGCGCGCACGTCCTGCACCCCGGCGACACCCGACTGCCCGAGGAACGGGAGGTCATCTCCGACGGCACCTCCTACTGGGTGTGGGAACACGCCCAGCACCCGGCCGAGCCCGGCTGGGCCGAGTACGACCCCGCCACCGGCCTGACCGGCAGGCGCTCCGCACCCGGCTTCCTCGCCGACGCGCTGAGCGGCCACCCCCGGGGCAGCAGCCTGCCCGACTCCGTCGGCCAGAACTGGCTGCGGCCGGTACCCACCGTCGAGGGCTCCGTGCTCGGCACCCCCGTCGACGGACTGCTGGGCTGGCGCGCCGTACGCATCCCCGAACTGGGCTGGCACGGCTCCGACAACGCCGGACGATCCGTCACGGTCCCCGTCGGCAACCGCATCCCGCGCCACGCCCTGGAGCTCCCGGGCGACGGGCGCCCGCGCGCCGCGGCCACCGACTGGCAGACGCTGTCCCTCATCGACCCGGAGGGCGTGGTCACCGCCTCGGTGAGCGCCGACCACCGCACCCGTACCTTCTCCACCGGACGCGCGGAACTCCCCCCGCTCCCCTACTGGTACTGCCTGCGCGCCCGGGACCCCGAGGGCTCGGCCGTGCTGCGCGCGATGGACCGGGACACCGCGGCGACGCTCCTGAAGGCCGCCGCCGAGGTCACGAAGTCCGACGAGGTGCCGGCGCTGGTCGCCGCGGCCCTGCCGCGGATCACCGATCCCGTGCTGATCGGCGGCGTCGTCGACCAGGTGCGGACCGCGCTCGCCCAGCGCAGGGCCCTGGACCTGGTGGCGCGGTCCCTCGCGCCGGCCGAGCCCCGGCAGCCCCGGCAGCCGGTGGAACGCGGCCCCGCCGACCTCCTCCTCGACGACGGGCTCGACGGGCTCGTCGGCTCCGGCCACTACCGCTACAGCGAGGAGTCCGACACGGTCTTCCAGCTCCTGCGGAAACTCGCGGCCGCCACCGCCGACACCGGGGCCGAGGCCGTACCCGGGCGCCTGCACGTCGACGAGCCCGCCGTCCCCCACTCCGCGCTCCCGTGGACCGGCCCCTTCCTGGAACGACCCGCCGCGGTCGCCTACCGGTCCGTGGTCACCGGCACCACCGACGCGCAGCGCACCGCCCTGTGCGCGCTGCTCGCCGAGGTCGACGCCCTGGGCCTCGGCTCGACCGAGCAGTCCGCGGCCCGGTGGCGCCGGGTGCGCGTACGGATCGACCGGGGCCGGCTCAACGGCTCGGACGGCCGTGAGCGCGGCCGCGGCCACCGCCACCGCAGCGTCCTGCCGCTCGGCGGCGGGGCCGCGCTCGGCATGGCCGAGCCCATCGACGGCAAGCCCGGGCATCGCGAGTTCGCCGCGCTCCTGCACGACCCGACGGGCACGTTCACCCTGCCCGCGCCCTACCAGGGCTTCGGCGACCCCACCACCGTGGGTGACCCGGAGCGCGGCGCCGGCTGGCTGGCCGCGTTCCTGCGGGAGGCCGGCGCCCGCGGCGCGGCCCCCTGGTTCCCCGAGGCCGCCGAGGAGTTCGCCCGGCTGACCGGGGTCACCTCCACGACGGCCCGGCTGGTGCTGGCGGGCCTGCCGCACCTCGACACGCACGACCGGGGTTTCCTGCCCGCCGAGCTGCGGACGGCCCTCGGGATCAAGGCCACCGCCGCCGGGCACGCCCGCGACGACCTGAAGGAACTCGGCTTCGACGTACGCCGGGAGCTGGTCGCCGCGCTGCTGCCCGCCGACCCGGCGCGGCTGTGGACCGACGGCCCGGACGCGGCCGCCGCCGCGCGGGTCTGGAACCGGCGCGTGGGGCGTCGTACGCCGATGCCCGACTGGCTGCCCACCGAGGCCGGCAAGGACGTGCGCAGCGGTTGGGCGCTGCACCGGGCGCTGCCGGCGCTGCTGGACCCGGCGGCCTCCCCGGTGTTGTCCACCGATGTCGCGTGGACCGTCAAGCACGACCACGTGGCGCCCGTGGCGCCCTCCGACGCCGTGTTCGACGCCGCCGTGCTGAAGGGGGCGATCACGCTCACGGCGTGGTTGGCGCACCGCCTGCCCGCCGGCGAACCCCTGCGGGCCTGCCTGCCGCCCGCGCTCACCGCCGTGCGGCAGCGGCTGGCCGCGCCCGAACTGCTGCTGGGCATCGGCCACTACATCCGGTCGGCCGACTTCCGGAAGGCGGCGGGCACGCCGACGGAGACCGCGCAGGGGTACGAGCGGTACGGCGCGGTGGTGCTGTCCACGGCCGACGCGACGCCCCTGCCCGCGCTGCGCACGGCGCTGCTGGACTCGACCGGCTCCGACCCGTACCTGCCGCTGCTCCGCGGCCCCGAGCAACTGCCCTCCTCCGTCGAGACCGCCCTGCGGCTGGCGCACGACCCGCGTTTCGCCGCGCTGCTGGCCGACCCGGGGGCGCCCGCGGCCGGGGCCCCCGACAAGGACGGCACCTGGTGGCCGCAGGACCCGAGCCGGTCCGTTCCCGAGCTGGTGGCCGAGGTGGCGGAGACGTACGGGCTGGGCGCGGACGCCGCGGCCCTGTACTTGGCGCTGCTCGCGATGCCCGACCCGACGGACCGCAACACGGCCCGCTGGACGGGCTGGAAGCCCGCCCGTCTCAAGGCGGCCCGTGCCGAACTGGCCGCCGGCGACCTGGTCGTGACGGCCGGCCGCAGCCGGGCGGGCCGCACCCTGTTCCTGCCCGGCGGCTGGTCCGACCTCGACTCCCCGGTGCTGCCGGTGGAGACGTGGAAGCTGCCCATGTACGCGGCGGCGCCGAGCGGCCGTCCGACGCTGGGCCTGCTGGCGCCGACCGAACCGGCCGCCGACCTGTACCGGCGGGCGTGGGCGCGGATCCGCGAGGGCGACGTACCGCGCTTCGAGGAACTGAAGGTCAAGCGCACGGCGACCCGCCGCCGACGCTGACCCGACGGCCCGGACGGGGGCGCGCCACGGCGCGCGCCCCCGTGGTCACCCTCGCTCGCCCCGGCCGTCCCCTTGGCCCCGCCCTTCCCATCGCCTTTCTCGACTCCCAGAACACAGAGGACCCGATGACCGTCACCGATCAGCCCGCACCCTCCCGGCAGGTCATGCCGGCCGAGGAGCGGTACGCCGCCGAACTGGCCTTCCTCGCCGCGCACGACACCGGGCCCCGGCCGCCGGGCTGGGCGCTGACCCCGCGCGCCGTCGTGACGTTCGTGTGCGGCAGCGAGGGCGCCGATCTCGCCCTGCCCAAGCGCCGGGCCGGGCTGCCGTCGAAGCTGGTGATCACGACGAAGTTCGTCGGCGAGCGCGCCCTGGTGGAGCGGTGCGTGGTCACCCTGGCCGGCGAGCGCGGCCTCCTCCTCACCGGCGAGCCGGGCACCGCCAAGTCCATGCTGTCCGAGCTGCTGTCGGCCGCGGTGTGCGGCACCAGCGCCCTCACCGTGCAGGGCACGGCGGGCACCACCGAGGACGCCTTCCGGTACGGCTGGAACTACGCCCTGCTCCTCGCCCAGGGCCCGACCGCCCAGGCCCTGGTCGACTCCCCCGTGCTGTCGGCGATGCGCACCGGACGCGTCGTCCGGGTCGAGGAGATCACCCGCTGCCTGCCCGAGGTGCAGGACGCCCTCGTGTCGATCCTGTCCGACCGGCGGGTCAGCGTCCCCGAACTGACGTCCACCGAGGACGCGTTGGTATCCGCGGCCCCCGGTTTCACGGTCATCGCGACGGCCAACCTGCGGGACCGGGGCGTCTCCGAGATGTCCGCCGCCCTCAAGCGGCGCTTCAACTTCGAGACGGTCGAGCCGATCGCGGACGCCGACGCGGAGGCCACGCTGATCCGGCGCCAGGCCGTCGCCGCCGTCCAGCGGGCCGGGGCGGCCTTCGGGGTGGACGACTCGGTGCTCGACGCGCTCGTCACCGTGTTCCGTGACCTGCGCTCGGGCCGTTCCGCCGAGGGCTGGGACGTGGAGCGGCCCGGCACCGTCATGTCCACCGCCGAGGCCGTCCAGGTGGCGGCGTCGCTGGGGGTGGCCGCCGCGTACCTGCCGGGCGGTGACGCGCTGGACCTGCTGCCGGGGCACCTGCTGGGCGTCGTGCGCAAGGACGACCCGGCCGACCACGGGCGGCTGCTGGGCTACTGGGACGGCCCGGTCCGGCGCCGCGCCGAGGACGGCTCGGCGATGTGGCGGCGCCTCTGGGACCTGCGCGGGAGCCTGCGTTGACGGTCACCGACCTGACGACGGCCGGCCCGACGGCCGAACCGCGGACCGCCGTGGCCGCCCTCGCGGCCTCGCGCGAGCCCTACCTGCTCGGCGTACGCCACCACAGCCCCGCCCTGGCGGCGGTGGTGCCGGCGCTGCTGGAGGCGGCGGGGGCCGAGGTGCTGTGCGTGGAACTGCCCGCCGACTTCCAGCCCTGGCTGGAGCACCTCGCGGATCCGGAGACGGTGGCACCGGTCGCCCTGGCCGGCCTGGGGCGCGAAGGCCGGCTCGCCTTCTACCCGTTCGCGGACTTCTCCCCCGAGCTCGCGGCGATCCGCTGGGCCCGGGGCCGGGGCGTGGAGGTCGTCTGCTGCGACCTGCCGCTGACCGACCCCGGCTGGTCCGACGCGGCCCCGGGGCCGGGAGCGGAGCACGGCGAGGCGCAGGAGACCGGAGCCGGGCCCGACGGGACGGCGGCGACCGGGACCGGACGCGCCCGAGCCGCGGCGCGGGCAAGCGGATCGGCCGGGACGGCGGCGGCGGAAGCCGATCGCGCCGGATCGACGGCGGGCCCGGAGTCCACGGATGGCGGACGGCGGCCCGTGACCGGGGACGGTCACCCGGCGCCCGCCGGGCGCGCCTTCGCGGACGCCCTCGTCGCCTCGGGCACCGGGCGGGAGGGCGAGGACCTCTGGGACCGGGCCGTCGAGGTACTGGCCCCCGGGTGTGCCCCCGAGGCCGTCCGCCGCGCCGCACTCGGCGTCGGCTGGGCGCTGCGGGCCGACGCGGGAACGGTGCCCGCGACGGACCTGGCCCGCGAGGCCCACATGCGGCGGGTGATCGCCGCGGCGGGAGCCGGCGGACGCCGGGTGGCCGCCCTGATCGGCGCCTTCCACGCCCCCGCGCTGCTCCCGGCGGAACCGGGCACCTCGGTGCCCGCACCCCGACCGGGCGCG
>NZ_JANFAK020000173.1 GCF_024721315.2 Streptomyces sp. Isolate_45 | reverse complement strand
CCGCCGCCCTGTGGGGCGCCGCCGGAGCCGACGGGCCGCTCCACCGCCGCGACCCCGTGCAGGTCCCCGCCGTCGTCGCGGAGCAGTCCGCCGACAGCAACCGCACCCGCACCCTGGTCCTCGGCGGCGACTCGCCCGCCACCGTCTCCTACACCCTGGTCCGGGGCTCCGGCGCCCGCCTGGGCGACGCCGAACTCCTCGCCGCCGCCGGCAGCGAACCCCGTCTCGCCAAGGCCGTCGCCGGCCTGGTCTCCGGCTCCGGCGCCAACCACTCCGAGCAACTCGGCGCCTTCGCCGTCCGCTACGTGATGATCCCGGCCGGCGGCCCCGACCGGATGCGCCGCGTCCTCGACGGCACCCCCGGCCTCAAGCAGCGCCACCAGGAGGACGGCACCGCCCTCTGGGAGGTCCAGCGGCTGCCCGCCCGCGTCACCGTCCTCGACGGCAAGGAGGGCCGGGCCCCGATCGCCGTCGACGCCGGCCCCGTCGAGGCCCACGCCAAGATCCCGGCCGGTGAGGAGGGCCGCACCCTGCGCGTCGCGGACCGGGCCGACCCGGGCTGGCGGGCCACCCTCGACGGAAAGCCCCTCACCCCCACCACCCTCGACGGCTGGGCCCAGGGCTTCGAACTGCCCCGCGACGGCGGCCGCCTCGACCTCGTCCACGAGGACTCCCTCACCCGCGACGCCTGGCACTGGGCACAGGGCCTGCTCGCCCTCGTCCTGCTCGTCATGGCCCTCCCGGGCCGCCGCGCCCGCCTCGACGACGACCTCCCCGACGAGGACGCCACCACCGTTGCCCCCGTCGGCTCCGGCCCGGCCGAGGCCGGCGAGGGCCGCCGCGCCCGCCGACTGCGCGCCGGGGCCGCGCCCGCCCCGGAGCCCGCACCGGCCGAGGGGGTCGCCGACCCGTACGCGCAGATCCCGGCGCAGCCGGTGTACGGCGAGGAGGCGTACGCCTACGACGCGCCCTACCCGTACGAACAGCAGCCGGGGCAGCGGCCGGAGCAGCAACAGCCCGGCCCGTACCAGGAGTACGCCGAGCCGTACCCCCATCCCCAGCAGCAGCCCCCGTTCCCGCAGCAACAGCAACAGCAACAGCAGCCCCACCCGTACGAGTACGGCCGGCGGTACGACACCTACGGACAGCACGACCCGCGTCCGGACGGGAGCCCCCAGCAGTGAAGCAGCGCGCCCTTCTGACGCCGGCGGCGGTGACGCTGGCGCTGGCCGCCGTCACCGGACTGGCCTTCCTGACCGCCCCCGCCCCCGCCCCGGCCAACGCGGCCCGGCAGGAGGCCGCCTCCCGCATGCCCGTGGAGCGGTCCCTGCTGGTGTGCCCCCCGCCCAGCTCCTCGGACATCGCCGAGACCACGTACACCTCCCTCGCCCCGGGCAAGGCCGGCGGTCACGGCTCGGCCCGGCTGCTGACCAAGGACGGCAAGGCCGTCCTGGAACCGAAGGAGCCCGGCAAGCCCGTCGGAGCCACCGCCTCCGGCGCCGAGGCCCCCGCGCTGACGGGAGTCGCCGAGGGGGTCCTGGCACCCGGCTGGACCGCCCAGCAGACCACCAAGGTCTCCGTCGGCCAGGCCCGCGGCCTGCTCGGCATCTCCTGCACCGCGCCCGGCACCGACTTCTGGTTCCCCGGAGTCAGTACCGCCAAGGGCCGCCAGGACTACGTCCACCTCACCAACCCGGACGACACCGTCGCCGAGGTCGACATCAAGCTGTACGGCCCCGAAGGGCTGGTGAAGGGCAAGCCGGGGACCGCCGACACCGTCATCGCCGTCGAGCCCCGCTCCACCGTGAAGGTCCTGCTGTCCTCCCTCGCGCAGGAAGCCCATCTGGCAGCCGTCACCGCCCACGTGACGACCAGTTCGGGCCGGGTCGGCGCCTCCGCGCAGATCGCCGAGGACGGCGTCGGCGCCGACTGGCTCCCCGCCTCCGTCGGCCCCTCGGGCAGCCTCGTCCTGCCCGGCATCCCCGCGGACGCCACCTCCGTCCGTCTCGTCGCCTTCGCCCCCGGCGAGGAGGACGCCGACCTCGACGTGAGGCTGGCCGGGCCGACCGGCCCGATCAGCCCCGCGGGCAACGAACAACTGCACCTCAAGGCGGGCATGACCGCGAGCGTCGACCTGGGCGACGTCACGCGCGGCGAGGCGGGCTCGCTCCTGCTGGCCCCGACGGACGCGAAGAAGGTCGTACCGGTGGTCGCGGCCCTGCGCGTGGTCCGCGGCACCGCAACGAAGCAGGAGCTCGGCTTCATCCCGGCGAGCGCCCCCGTCGGCGCGCGGGCGACCGTCGCGGACAACCGTCCCGACGGCAACGACAGGGCGACCGCGCCGGCACTCACCGCCGTCGGCGCCGACGCGAAGGTCCGGATGACCGCCTCGCCGGGAACCGAGGGCGGTACGCAGGAGGTCCGGGAGTTCACCGTCAAGGCGGGCACCACCCTCGCCGTGACCCCGCCGCCGGCCCCGTCGGGCGGCAAGGGCTCCTACGCCCTGACCATCGAGACGCTCTCCGGGGGGCCGGTCCACGCGGCCCGCACCCTGAGCCTGCCCCACGAGGGGATCCCGATGTTCACGGTGCAGACCTTCTCCGACGACCAGTCCACGGTGTCGGTCCCGAAGGCCGTCGAGGACCCGTCGATCCTGGTCCGCTGAGCGTCCGCCAGGTCGTCGGGTCTGCGGTGGGTCTGCGTCGGCCCGCGTCGGGCCCCGGTCGGCCGTCCGGCGCGGGCTCAGTCCTGCCCGTACCGCGGGTCCACCGTCTCCGGCGAGAGCCCCAGCAGCTCCGCCACCTGCTCCACCACGATCTCGTGCACCAGCAGCGCCCGCTCGTCCCGCGTCTTGGCCCGGATCTCCACGGGCCGCCGGAACACCACGATCCGCGCCGGCCGCCCGTCACGGGCCTCGATCAGGCCGCCCAACGGCACCGCCTCGTCGTTCCAGCCGCTCTCCGGGCCGCCCGGCGGGCCGGGCACGTCCGCGACGACGAACTCCACCTCGTCCAGCTGCGGCCAGCGCCGCTCCAGCCGCTCCACCGAATCCCGTACGTGGTCACCGAACAGCTCCGCCCGACTCGCCGCCAGCGGCACCTGGGGCGGCGCCAACGGCCCGCGCATCCCCCGTCCGTGCCGGTCGCGGCGCCGCGGACCCGGCGCGTGCGGGGTCTCGGCGGAAGGGGTCGGGCGGGGAGGAAGGGCGCTGTCCGTCACCCCCGCAGCGTAGCCCTCACCCCGCCGCCCGGCAGGGCTTCGATCCGGCCACGACCGGGTGTCGCGCCGGCCTCACGGCCCCGCCGCTACGGCCCGGATCGGGCACCCCCGCGGACGCGAAGCCCCTTGATTCCGGGGCCCGGTGAGCACGACACGGGTGAGTGACCAGCGGGAGAGTCGTCGCGGCCCGGTCAAGAGTGCGGTACCGTCCAACGTCGTGAGCCTTGTACGTCGCTGTTCGCGCACTGCGTGCGGCCGCCCTGCCGTCGCCACACTGACGTACGTCTACGCCGACTCGACCGCAGTTCTCGGCCCGCTCGCCACCTACGCCGAACCCCACTGTTACGACCTGTGCGCCGAGCACTCGGAGCGCCTGACCGCCCCGCGCGGCTGGGACGTCGTGCGCCTCTCGGACGGTTCCGGCCCGTCCCGCCCCAGCGGGGACGACCTCGAAGCCCTGGCCAACGCGGTCCGTGAGGCCGCCCGTCCGCCCGAGCGCGCGGCCGAGGCCGGCGGCTCCGGTCCCCGCCCGCAGAGCCCCGGCGAGACCCGCCGCGGACACCTGCGCGTCCTGCGTTCGCCCGACTCCTGACGCACGGATCGTCCGAACAGCGGTTCTCCCCCACAAGGTAGGTTTGCTCCACCGCACAGAACCTTCAGGAGGGCAGGCAGTGGCCGCAGATCTTTCGAACATCGTCAAGGCTTACGACGTACGTGGCGTCGTACCGGACGAGTGGGACGAGCCCCTGGCCGAGCTGTTCGGTGCTGCCTTCGTCGAGGTCACCGGAGCGACGGCGATCGTCATCGGTCACGACATGCGCCCCTCCTCGCCCGGCCTGTCCGCCGCCTTCGCCCGCGGCGCGGCCGCCCGCGGGGTCGACGTCACCCTGATCGGCCTGTGCTCCACGGACCAGCTGTACTACGCCTCCGGCAAGCTGGACCTGCCCGGTGCGATGTTCACGGCCTCCCACAACCCGGCCCAGTACAACGGCATCAAGCTCTGCCGCGCCGGCGCGGCGCCCGTGGGCCAGGACACCGGCCTCGCCACCATCCGCGAGCTCGCCGAGAAGTGGACCGACGAGGGCGCCCCCGCGATCCCCGCCGGCACCGTCCCGGGCACCATCACCGAGCAGGACACCCTCGTCGGCTACGCCGACCACCTCAAGGGCCTGGTCGACCTCACCGCCATCCGCCCGCTCAAGGTCGTCGTCGACGCGGGCAACGGCATGGGCGGCCACACCGTCCCCACCGTCTTCGAGGGCCTCCCGCTGGACCTCGTCCCGATGTACTTCGAGCTGGACGGGACCTTCCCGAACCACGAGGCCAACCCCCTCGACCCGAAGAACATCGTCGACCTGCAGGCCCGCGTGATCGCCGAGGGCGCCGACCTCGGCCTCGCCTTCGACGGCGACGCCGACCGCTGCTTCGTCGTCGACGAGCGCGGCGAGGGCGTCTCCCCCTCCGCGATCACCGCCCTGGTCGCTGCCCGCGAGCTGGCCCGCAACGGCGGCAAGGGCACGATCATCCACAACCTGATCACCTCGTGGTCCGTGCCGGAGGTCGTGCGCGAGAAGGGCGGCACCCCCGTCCGCACCCGCGTCGGCCACTCCTTCATCAAGGCCGAGATGGCCGCCTCCGGCGCCATCTTCGGCGGCGAGCACTCCGCGCACTACTACTTCAAGGACTTCTGGAACGCGGACACCGGCATGCTCGCCGCGCTCCACGTCCTGGCGGCCCTCGGCGGCCAGGAGGGCACCTTGTCCGCCCTCGTCGCCGAATACGACCGCTACGTCGGCTCCGGCGAGATCAACTCGACCGTCGCCGACCAGGCCGGCCGCACCGCCGACGTCAAGGCCGTCTTCGCCGCCCGGGACGGCGTCACCTTCGACGAGCTGGACGGCCTCACGGTCTCCGCCGCCGACTGGTGGTTCAACCTGCGCCCCTCGAACACCGAGCCGCTCCTGCGCCTCAACGTCGAGGCCCGCGACGAGGCCACCCTGGACAAGGTCCGCGACGAGGTCCTCGCGCTCGTCCGCGCCTGACCCACGCACGGCCCCCGACCCCGACCCCGTCCCACGGGCCCGGGGTCGGGGACGGCCCGACCGGACCGCCCCTCAGGGCCGCGCCGCGAGTAACTCGGCGGTACGCTGACCTCGCCCGATCCGCATCCCGAAGGGAACCGCCCCATGCCGCTCGAAGCCGGCCTCCTGGAGATCCTCGCCTGCCCCGCCTGCCACGCGTCCCTGGAGGACAAGTCGGCCGACGAGACGGCACCCGAGCTGATCTGCACCGGCCGGGACTGCGGCCTCGCGTACCCGGTCCGCGACGGCATCCCGGTCCTCCTCGTCGACGAGGCCCGCCGCCCCGCCTGAGTCGGACCCCGCTCCCGCACCCCCCGCGCAGACCGCAGACGCTGAGACCGGTTCCGCCACCCCGGACCCGTCAACACCGCCGGAGGCCGCCATGCTCGACGAGTCACTCCTCGACGCACCGGACGATCTCGCCCGTGCCGACCGCCGCGGCCTGCTCCGCGGCGCAGCCGACGCCGGGGCCAGAGTCCGTACCGCCGCACGGCACGCGACCGAGGCGGGCCTCGCCGACCTGCGCCCCGACGGCCGCCCCCGCGCGGTGCTCATCGCGGGCCCCGGCACCGCCGCCACCGGCGTCGCCGACCTCCTCGGCGCCCTCGCCGGAGCCTCGGCCCCCGTCATCCGGCTCCACCCGACCGGCGTCGCGCACGCCGCCGGGGCCCTGCGCTGGGCGCTCCCCGGCTGGGCCGGACCCGTCGACCTGCTGCTGATCGTCACCACCGACGGCACCGAGCCCGGACTCGCCGTCCTCGCCGAGCAGGCCTACCGGCGCGGCAGCAGCGTCGTCGCCGTCGCCCCCGAACGCTCCCCGCTCGGCGAGGCCGTCGACGGCGCGCACGGGGTCCTCGTACCGATGGCCAAGGCCCCGTACCAGGAGTACGACGAGTCCGCCGCGGCCGGCCCCGGCGCCCTCTGGGCGTTGCTGACCCCGCTGCTCGTGCTCCTGGACAAGCTCGGCCTGGTCGCCGCCGCCCCCGACTCCCTCCAGCGGGTCGCCGACCGGCTCGACCGCACCGCCGAACGCTGCGGCCCCGCCATCGTCACCTACTCCAACCCGGCCAAGACCCTCGCGACCGAGCTCGCCGACTCCCTCCCGCTCATCTGGAGCGAGGGAGGCGCCGCGGGCCCCGCCGGCCGCCGCTTCGCCGCCACCCTCGCCGAGCTCGCCGGGCGGCCCGCCATCGCCGCCGAACTCCCCGAGGCCCTGCCGGCCCACGGAGTCCTGCTCTCCGGATCCTTCGCCGCGGGCGCGGACCCCGACGACTTCTTCCGTGACCGCGTCGAGGAGCCCCGTACCCTCCGCGCCCGCATCGTCCTGCTGCGCGACCGGCCCACCGGCGGACTCACCGCCGCACCGGCCGCGCGCGAGCTCGCCCTCAGCCACGACACGGCCATCAGCGAGCTCGAACCGGAGGAGGGCGGGGAACTCGAACAGCTCGCCGAACTCCTCGCCGTCACGGACTTCGCCACCGCCTACCTGGCGCTGACGAGCCGGGGCCACGCCTGAGGCACGGACCCGTGCCCGCCCACACTTCAGATCCAGGAAGACGACGATGGACCGCCTGACGAACACGATCCGCCCCTACGCCTGGGGATCCACCACCGCCATCCCCACCCTCCTGGGGGTCGAGCCCACCGGTGAACCGCAGGCCGAGATGTGGATGGGCGCCCACCCCGGCGCCCCCTCCCGGCTGGAGCGCGGCGCGGGCGGCACCACCCTCGCGGACGTCATCGCGGCAGACCCCGAAGGCGAGCTCGGTGCCGCCACCGTCGCCAAGTTCGGTCCCCGCCTGCCCTTCCTGCTCAAGATCCTCGCCGCGGGCGCCCCCCTCTCCGTCCAGGTCCACCCCGACCTGACCCAGGCCAAGGAGGGCTTCGCGGACGAGGAGCGTCGCGGCGTTCCCATCGACGCGGGCCACCGCAACTACAAGGACGCCAACCACAAGCCCGAACTGATCTGCGCGCTCACCCCCTTCGACGGCCTGTGCGGCTTCCGCCCGCCGCTGGAGGCCGCCGCGCTGCTCGAAGGCCTGGGCGTCGACTCCCTCAAGCCGTACGCCGACCTGCTGCGCGCCCACCCGGAAGAGGCGGCGCTGCGCGAGGTCCTCACCGCCGTACTGACCGCGGACCGCGCCGAGATGGCCCGTACGGTCACCGAGGCCGCGGCCGCCGCCGAACGCCTCGGCGGCCCGTACGCCCCGTACGCGGGTCTCGTCCACGAGTTCCCCGGCGACCCGGGCGTGATCGCGGCCATGCTGCTCAACCACGTGCGGCTCCAGCCCGGCGAGGCCATGTTCCTGGGCGCGGGCATCCCGCACGCCTACATCGACGGCCTCGGCGTCGAGCTGATGGCCAACTCGGACAACGTGCTGCGCTGCGGGCTGACCCCCAAGCACGTGGACGTCCCCGAACTGCTCAAGGTCGTCAACTTCGAGCCGAGCGCCCCGGGCATCATGCGCCCCGAGGCCGACGGCGAGGAGGTCTACGAGACCCCCATCGACGAGTTCCGCCTCTCCCGCTTCCTGTTGGCGCCCGGGGGCGCCCCCCAGCGACTCCCCGACGCCACCCCGCAGATCCTGCTCTGCACGGCCGGCGCCCCCAAGGCGGGCGGACTGACCCTCGCGCCGGGTGAGTCGGTCTTCGTCCCGGCGGGCGAAAAGGTCGAACTGTCCGGATCGGGCACCGTCTTCCGTGCCACCGTGGTGATCTGACGTAGCGCCGCCGCCACGATCGCCTGACACAATGTGCCGCCGTAGTCAGTGGCTAGGAAGGGACATCCAGCACCCATGAGCGCGTCGGGCGGTACCAGGGCGATCGTGGCGGCACTCGCCGCCAACCTCGCCATCGCCGTAGCCAAATTCGTGGCATTCCTCTTCAGCGGCTCCTCGTCGATGCTGGCGGAGAGCGTCCACTCGCTGGCCGACTCCGGCAACCAGGGACTGCTGCTCCTCGGCGGCAAGAAGGCGAAGCGCGAGGCGACCCCCCAACACCCCTTCGGGTACGGACGCGAGCGCTACATCTACGCCTTCCTCGTCTCCATCGTGCTCTTCACCGTCGGTGGCATGTTCGCCATCTACGAGGGCATCGAGAAGATCAACCACCCGCACCCGATCGAGGCCTGGTACTGGCCCGTCGGCGTCCTCATCTTCGCGATCATCGCGGAGTCCTTCTCCTTCCGCACCGCGATCAAGGAGTCGAACGAGGTCCGCGGTGGACAGACCTGGAGCCAGTTCATCAAGCGGGCGAAGGCCCCCGAACTCCCCGTCGTCCTGCTGGAGGACCTCGGCGCCCTCGTCGGCCTGGTGCTGGCACTCGGCGGCGTCGGCATCGCCCTCGCCACCGGCAACGGCGTCTGGGACGGCATCGGCACGCTGTGCATCGGCATCCTGCTGATCATCATCGCCATCGTGCTGGCCGCCGAGACCAAGTCGCTGCTGCTCGGTGAGGCCGCCGGCGTCGACGAGGTCGAGAAGATCAAGGCCGCCATCGTCGACGGCGACGTCGTCACCCGGATCATCCACATGCGCACCCTGCACCTCGGCCCCGAGGAGCTGCTGGTCGCCGCGAAGATCGCGGTCGAGCACGACGACACCGCGACGGAGGTGGCCAAGGCCATCAACGCCGCCGAGGCCCGCATCCGCGAGGCCGTGCCGATCGCCCGCGTGATCTACCTGGAGCCGGACGTCTTCGACCCGGCAGCCGAGGCCGCCGGGGGCAAGTGACCCGGAGCGCACCGCACGCGTACGAGGGCCCCCGCAACCGAACGGTCGCGGGGGCCCTCGTACGTCCGGACCCGCGCCGGGCCACGGCCGCGCGGCGGCTAACGGATCTCGCGCAGCACCTCCAGGACGGCCGGCGCGTCCGGCGCGGACCGGAGCCGGTCCCGGAATGCGGAGTCCATCAACTTGCGCGACAGCAACGCCAGGATCCGCAGGTGCTCGTCGCCGGCGGCGGCCTCCGGCACCGAGATCATGAAGACCAGTCGGGCCTTCGTCCCGTCCAGGGCGCCCCACTCGATGCCCTCGCCGGACCGGGCGAAGCCGACCGTGGGCCGCGTCACCGCGTCCGTCTTGGCGTGCGGGATCGCGATCGACTCACCGAGCCCCGTCGTCCCCTGGGCCTCCCTCGCGAGGGCGACCCGTACGAGCTCCTCCACGTCCCGGACGTTGCCGGTGCTCGCCAGCATCTCCGCCATCTCCCGGATCGCGGCCTCCTTGGAGTCCGAGACGAGTTCCGTCCTGACCGTCCGCTCCGTGAGGTAGCCGGACAGCACCTCCTGAGGCTCCGCCACGGCCGGGGCGGGCGCGGGCCTCGTCAGCACGGCGGTCCCGCCGGTCCCGACGCCGCCGCCCGAGGCGGCCGCGCCCGTTCCCGCAGCCGGGACGGCGTCCGGCACCGCACCCGCACCGGCCGGTACGGGCCGCGCCGGGGCGGGAGTGCCGGCGGCGCGGCGCTCCTTGATCCCGATCAGCGCGTTCGTGGTCAGGGCGGTCACCACGGTGCCCGCCGCGATCGCGACGAGGAACCAGCCCACCCCGCCGATGGCGCCCAGCGCGGCGACGATCGGACCGCCGTGCGGCACGTGGTCACCGACGCCCGCGACGCCCGCGATGGCACCCGCCACCGCGCCGCCGAGCATGTTCGCCGGGATGACGATGGCCGGCCGGGCCGCCGCGAACGGGATCGCGCCCTCCGAGATGCCGAACACGCCCATGAAGAGCGCGGCCATGCCGGTGTCGCGTTCCTGCTCGGAGTAGGACTTGCGGCGCAGCACCGTCGCCAGGCCCTGGCCGAGCGGCATGACCGGGATGGCCGCCGCGCACATGCCCATGACCGCGTAGTTCCCGGACGCGATGAGCCCCGTGCCGAACAGGAAGGCCGTCTTGTTGACCGGGCCGCCCATGTCGAAGGCGATCATCAGGCCGAGGAGGGCGCCGAGCAGGATCGCGCTGGTGCCGGTCATGCCGGACAGCCAGCTCGTCAGGCTCTCGAACACCCAGGAGATCGGCTTGCCGACGACGTAGATGAAGAACAGGCCCAGCGCCGTCGTCGCGACGATCGGGATCACGATGATCGGCATGATCGGCTGGACGACCTTGGGAACCTTGACCTTCTTGATCCACAGGACCAGATAGCCGGCCAGGAAACCCGTCACGATCGCGCCGATGAAGCCCGCGCCCGACTCGGAGTCGTAGAGGGCGCCGGTGTTCGCGATGAACCCGCCGATCATGCCGGGCACCAGCGCGGGCCGGTCGCCGATGGCGTACGCGATGTAGCCGGACAGGATCGGGATCATCAGGGTGAAGCCGAGGGCGCCGATCTGGAAGACGTGGTCCCAGAAGGTGCCGGGGGTGACCGCGTACCCCTCGGCCGTGGCGTGACCGCCCAGCGCGAGGGCGATCGCGATCAGCAGACCGCCGACCACCACGAACGGGATCATGTACGAGACGCCGTTCATCAGCGCCTTGTAGGCCAGGCTGCGCTCCTTGCCCCCGGCCCCGCCGCCCGCCGTCGCGGCCGTGCCCTCCTGGACCGGCGCGTGCCGCACCCGCTCGATCAGTTCCTTCGGCCTGTGGACGCCGTCCGCGACGCCCGTCGACAGCACGCGCTTGTCGGCGAAGCGCTCCCGGTCGACCTCCTTGTCGGCGGCGATGATGATCCCGTCCGCCTCTCTGACATCGTTGTCAGAGAGGACGTTCTCGGCCCCGATCGAGCCCTGGGTCTCCACCTTCATGTCCACGCCCAGCTCGGCCGCGGCCTGCTGGAGCTTCTCGGCGGCCATGTAGGTGTGCGCGATGCCCGTGGGGCACGCCGTGACGGCGAGCAGCTTCAGGCGCTCGGGCCCGCTCGCTCCTCCGTCACCGGGACGGCCGGCTGGACTGGTCACTGGAATCTCCTTCACGCCGTGGTCCAACGAGATCGCGCTTGCGCCCCGATCCCTTGGCATCCTCCCCCACATAAGAGGCGGATCAAAAGTCCGAAAGGCCCCGAACCGTTCCGCCGGAGGTCCCCGAAACGGCGGCGACTTGTTTCCCGGCCGACTGGGGCGGGCTCCGCCGATCGGTGTAGATTCGTCATCAGTGTCAGGCGTCGCTGCTGATGGCGGTCGGGCGGTCCCCGTGACCGGCCGAGGGGAGAGAGGGCCCCCGACGGACTGTGCTCGGTGCCCCGCCCTGCCCAGGCACGGACGGCGCGCGGCTCAGCCGTACCCACCCTCTCGAACCATGAGGAGCAGCACCCATGGACTTCAAGGTCGCAGACCTTTCCCTTGCCGCGTTCGGCCGCAAGGAGATCACCCTGGCCGAGCACGAGATGCCGGGTCTGATGTCGATCCGCCGCGAGTACGCCGAGGCGCAGCCGCTGGCCGGCGCCCGCGTCACGGGCTCCCTGCACATGACCGTGCAGACGGCCGTGCTCATCGAGACCCTCGTCGCCCTCGGCGCCGACGTCCGCTGGGCCTCCTGCAACATCTTCTCCACCCAGGACCACGCGGCCGCCGCCATCGCGGTCGGCCCGAACGGCACCCCCGAGGACCCGCAGGGCGTCCCCGTCTTCGCCTGGAAGGGCGAGACGCTGGAGGAGTACTGGTGGTGCACGGAGCAGGCGCTGACCTGGCCGAACACCCCCACCGGCGGCCCGAACATGATCCTCGACGACGGTGGTGACGCCACCCTCCTCGTCCACAAGGGCGTCGAGTTCGAGAAGGCCGGCGCCGTCCCGGACCCGTCCACGGCCGACTCCGAGGAGTACGCCCACATCCTCGCGGTGCTGACCCGCACCCTCGGCGAGACCCCGCAGAAGTGGACGCAGCTCGCGTCCGAGGTCCGCGGCGTCACCGAGGAGACCACCACCGGTGTCCACCGCCTGTACGAGATGATGGCCGAGGGCACGCTGCTGTTCCCGGCGATCAACGTGAACGACGCCGTCACC
This sequence comes from Streptomyces sp. Isolate_45, assembly GCF_024721315.2. Lineage (GTDB taxonomy): Bacteria > Actinomycetota > Actinomycetes > Streptomycetales > Streptomycetaceae > Streptomyces. The sequence goes on along the minus strand of NZ_JANFAK020000173.1, from coordinate 3,965 downwards.
AAGTCGAAGTTCGACAACAAGTACGGCTGCCGCCACTCCCTCATCGACGGCATCAACCGTGCCACCGACGTCCTCATCGGCGGCAAGGTCGCGGTCGTCTTCGGCTACGGCGACGTCGGCAAGGGTTGTGCCGAGTCCCTGCGCGGCCAGGGCGCCCGCGTGATCATCACCGAGATCGACCCGATCTGCGCGCTGCAGGCCGCGATGGACGGCTACCAGGTCGCCACCCTCGACGACGTCGTCGAGACCGCCGACATCTTCATCACCACGACCGGCAACAAGGACATCATCATGGCCGCCGACATGGCCAAGATGAAGCACCAGGCCATCGTCGGCAACATCGGTCACTTCGACAACGAGATCGACATGGCCGGCCTGGCCAAGATCGACGGGATCGTCAAGGACGAGGTCAAGCCCCAGGTCCACACCTGGAAGTTCCCCGACGGCAAGGTCCTCATCGTCCTGTCCGAGGGCCGCCTCCTCAACCTGGGCAACGCGACCGGCCACCCGTCGTTCGTGATGTCGAACTCCTTCGCGGACCAGACCCTGGCCCAGATCGAGCTCTTCACCAAGCCCTCCGAGTACCCGACCGACGTCTACGTGCTGCCCAAGCACCTCGACGAGAAGGTCGCCCGCCTGCACCTCGACGCCCTCGGCGTCCGCCTCACCACCCTGCGCCCGGAGCAGGCCGCGTACATCGGCGTCAAGGTCGACGGCCCGTACAAGCCGGACCACTACCGCTACTGATCCTGATCACCCGTTGATCAGCAGAGGCTGAAGCAGGCCCCCGGCATCCGTGCCGGGGGCCTGCCCCGTATCCCGACACCCGTCCCCCTCCCAGAAAGCGCGTCGATGCCACGCGGCCGGTACTCGCTCCACGACCCGCACGACCACGCCCCCCTCGGCGAGGAGCACTTCCACTGCGCGCCCGGCCCGTCCGGCTGGCGCTACGTAGCCCAGCTGACCTTCCCCGACGGCGAACACCGCGGCTCGGTCGACCTGGCCGTCGACGAACTCGGCCGCCCCATCCGGCTGGAACTCAACGCGGCGGGCTGGCAGCTCCGCGGCGCGGCCATCGACGGCGTCACCTGGGTCCGCACCGACCCCACAGGTTCCGAGGCCACCGAGGGCAACGTCAACGCCCCCGGGTTCACCGGCACCTCACCGGCCTTCCTCATCGCCACCGCCCGGCTGCTGCGCCTCGCCCCCGGCGCCCCGGCCACCCGGGTCCGCCTCGTCGCCCTCACCGACCCGGTCCTCGCGGCCCGTACCGTCGACCAGGCGTGGGCCCTGCTCCGCCGCGAGGAGCACGCCACGGACAGCGGTCCGCTACTGGTGGACGAGTACCGGGTGACCGCCCTGGACACCGGCGAGGTGCACACCGTCCACATCGCGGGCGACGTGGTCCTCTCGGCGCCCGGCATCGAGCTCGAACACCTGGAGACCCCGCCCTCCACCTTCGAGGCCGGGTAGCCGAACCCCGCTCAGGCGGGCGGCGCGAACCCGCTCCGCGGCGCGGGCGCCGCCGCGGGCACGACCGGAGCGACGGGCGCGGCCGGCGCCACGGGAACCACGGGCGCGGCCGGCGCCACGTACGGGTACGGAGCCACCGGCGCCCCGACCGGCACGACGGGCGGCGCCATCGCCTGCGCGGCCTGAGCCGTTGCCCCGAAGGCACGGGCGGCGTCCCGCGACTGCCGCTCGTGCACCACCGCCATCAGGAACGCGGCGGCCGGCACCCCGGCCGGCGGCGGCGTCCCGGTCCTGGCCACCACGTCGTCCGCGAGCCGCGCCGCCAACGCCGCACCCATCTGCGGATCCAGCTGGTCCATCCGCGTCAGGTACTGCCGCACCGCCAGCCACAGCCCGTCCGGCACCGCCGACAGGTCCAGCGCGGTGAACCGCCCGGCCAGCCACGGCGGCGGCGGGGGCACCGGCATCACCCGGTTCCCCGGCACCCGCTCGCGGATCACCAGCGTCCCCGCGAACACGTCGCCGAGCCGCCGACCCCGCTCCGACACCAGCGAGGCGATGCAGGCCACCACTCCCAAGGTCATCAGCAGCTCCACGACCCCCATGGCCCCGCGCACCAGCGCGTGCCGGAACCGGATCGGCCCACCGTCCTCGCGCACCACCCGCAACCCGCACGCCAACTTCCCCAACGACCTCCCGTGGGTCAGCGTCTCCACGGCTATCGGCACGCCGACCAGCAGCAACACGAAGCTCGCCACGGCCACGGCGGCCTGGAGGGCGTTGTCCAGACCGTACGTCGCGACGGTCAGACCGATCGAGATCATCCCGTACCCGGAGAGGTACACGGCCAGGTCGACCAGGATCGCGAGCGCCCGGCTCGGCAGCCTCGCGGGCCGCAGCCCCAGAACGACCGCGTCCCCCGTCACCAGATCGCTCACGAGCTCACCTTTCACCGACCTGACCCGCCCCTGTGGGGCCCAGTCTGCCAAGCTGACCACAGGAGTAGTAAGCCGAATCGGGTGGCCTGGGGCAGGGGAGCGGTAACCGGATGGATCTCGACGTCTTCGTGGCGGCCCACCAGGCGGAGTGGGCTCGCCTGGAGCAGCTCCTCGGCCGCGGCCGGCGGCTCACCGGAGCGGAGGCCGACGAACTCGTCTCGCTCTACCAGCGCACCTCCACCCACCTCTCCCTCGTGCAGTCGAGCGCACCCGACCCGATGCTGACGGCCCGCCTCACCCAGCTCGTCGCCCGCGCCCGCTCCACGGTGACGGGCACCCGACGCGCGAGCTGGCGGGACGCGGCCCGCTTCTTCACCGAGGGCTTCCCGGCGGCCGTCTACCGGAGCCGCCGCTGGTGGATACCCACCGCACTCCTCGCCACGGCACTCGGCGTGCTCATCGGCTGGTGGATAGCCACCCACCCCGAGGTGCAGGGAGCCATCGCGGCCCCGACCGAGATCAAGCAGCTCACCGAGCCCGGCGGCAAGTACGAGACGTACTACTCCAGCCACCCCGCGGCCTCCTTCGCCGCCCAGGTCTGGACGAACAACGCCCGGGCCGCGGCGATCTGCCTGGTGTTCGGGGCGTTCCTCGGGATCCCGGTGCTGTGGATCCTCTTCCTGAACATGGCCAACCTCGGCGTCGGTCTCGGGCTGATGAGCTCGGCCGGCCGCCTCGACGTCTTCCTCGGCCTGATCCTCCCGCACGGCCTGCTCGAACTGACGGCCGTCTTCGTCGCCGCGGGCACCGGCCTGAAACTGGGCTGGACCGTCATCGACCCGGGCCCCCGAACCCGCCGCACCGCCCTCGCGGAACAGGGCCGCGCCGCCCTCGGCATGGCCATCGGCCTGGCCCTGGTCCTCTTCGTCTCCGGCCTGATCGAAGGCTTCGTCACGCCCTCGGGCCTCCCCACCTGGGCCCGCATCGCCATCGGCATCGCCGCCGAGGCCGCCTTCCTCCTCTACGTCTACGTCCTGGGCGGCCGCGCCGCCCGCGCCGGCGAGACCGGCGACGTGGAGGAAGCCGACCGGACGGCAACCCTGCCCACCGCCGCCTGATGTGCGCCGGCCCCTGCCGAGCTGCTAGTCTCCTCGTCGTCCCGCAAACCCCGTTGACACGGCAGATGCGGTGAGGTAGATTCGAACGGTTGCCTCGAACTGGACAAGTTCGGCAGTGATGGTTTAAAGTCTCATCTCGCCCCCAGGAATTGAATTCCAAGTGGGCACACTCGACTCTTCCTTCAGACTTCGAAGCCGGGAAATCCGGTGAAAAGCTTCTGATAGAGTCGGAATCGCTGGAAAGGGAAAAGCGCGAAAGCGCAGGACCTGGAAAGCACCGAGGAAATCGGGCCCGAGAGAGTCTGATAGAGTCGGAAACGCAAGAACAGAACAGAACGAAAGCCCGGAGGAAAGCCCGAGAGGGTGAGTACAAAGGAAGCGTCCGTTCCTTGAGAACTCAACAGCGTGCCAAAAATCAACGCCAAAAGTTGATACC
>NZ_JANFAK020000172.1 GCF_024721315.2 Streptomyces sp. Isolate_45 | reverse complement strand
CAAAGCCAATATAACAACGGCGCCGGCCCCCCCCGCGCCCCCCCCCCCCCCCCCCCCCCCCCCCCCCCCCCCCCCCCCCCCCCCCCCCCGGCGCTCCGGGGGCCGGGGAACCCGCGTTGCCGTGCGGGGCGCCCGGGACGGATCTAGGGTTTGCAAGGAGGCCCGTCACCCGCGGACCCCAGACGGCTCCGCAACCGCTCAGGCGCCCCGTGAGGCAGCGCAGGGTGCGGTACCCCACCGCGAGGAGCCCCGATCCTTCACACCCCGCCCGTGGGCGGCAGGCGGCGCGGGAACCGCGCCGGCCCCCGGTACCGGGGCGGCTCGACGGCCGTAGGGCCAGGCAGGAGGGCCTCGGATGCATCAGCAGGCAACCACGGCCATGCGCGCGTCGCTCCACGCGACCGCCGACGAACGTGCGGCACGCGGCAGGGAGGCCAGGCGCCGCTCACCACGCTCGGGACACGCGGCGTACGAGCCCTCCGAGAACGGGCGGGACCCGCTGGCGATCCTGGAGGCGCAGTCCGCGACCCGGGTGCAGGAGCTGGTGCCGATCCGATACGGCCGGATGATGGAGTCCCCGTTCCGGTTCTACCGGGGCGCCGCCGCGGTCATGGCATCCGACCTCGCGGGCACTCCCGACTCCGGGATCTCCGCCCAGCTGTGCGGAGACGCACACCTGCTGAACTTCCGGCTGCTGGCATCCCCGGAGCGGGAGCTGATGTTCGACATCAACGACTTCGACGAGACGCTGCCGGGCCCCTGGGAGTGGGACGTCAAACGACTGGCGACGAGTTTCGTCATCGCCGGCAGGGCGAACGGCTTCGACGACGCCGAGCGCGCCCGCGTCGTGAGCCGCACCGTGCGCTCGTACCGGGAAGCGATGATCCGCTTCGCCGACATGGGGAACCTCGACGTCTGGTACTCGAAGATCGACGCCGCCCGCCTCAAGGAGCTGGCCACGGGCCGGCTCCACAAGAAGGGCCGGCTGAAGCTGGACCGCGCCATGGAGAGGGCACGCACCCGGGACACGCTGCAGGTCTTCGGCAAGCTCACCCGGATGGTCGACGGCCAAGCCATGATCGCGCCGGACCCTCCGCTGCTCGTACCGGCGGCCGATCTGCTGCCGGACGCCGAACGCGCCACGCTGGAAAGTCAGTTCAGCGGGCTCATCGAGCGGTACGGCCTCACCCTGCCGTCCGACCGGCGCCACCTGCTGCGGGACTACCGGCTACGGGACGTCGCCCGCAAGGTGGTGGGGGTCGGCAGCGTGGGAACCCGGTGCTGGATCTTCCTGCTGCTCGGGCGGGACGGCGGGGACCCGTTGCTCCTGCAGGCCAAGGAGGCCGGCACCTCCGTGCTCGCCGACCACGTCGGGGCGAGCCAGTACCGCAACCAGGGCGAGCGGGTGGTCGCGGGACAACGGCTGATGCAGGCCGCCAGCGACATGTTCCTCGGCTGGGAACGGGTCGACGGGATCGACGGCAGGCGTCGCGACTTCTACATCCGCCAGTTGCGCGACTGGAAGGGCATCGCGATGCCGGAGACGATGTCGCCAGAACAGCTGGCGGTGTTCGGCGACATCTGCGGCATGACCCTGGCCCGCGCGCACGCCCGGTCGGGCGACCGGATCGCGATCGCCTCCTATCTGGGCGGCGGCGGCTCCTTCGACCGGGCACTGGTCACCTTCGCGGAGGCCTATGCCGACCAGAACGAGCGTGACCACCGGGCACTGGTCGAAGCGGTACGCACGGGACGCCTGCCGGCGGCGGAACTCCCGGCCGGCTGACGCGTGGGTTGACGCGCCGACGGACCGCCCGGCGGGACCGGGTCGGCCCGGACCACGGCACCGGTGTCGTGGGGGTCAGCCGCCGTCGAATTCGAGTACCTCGGCCAACGCGGTTTCCTGCTCCTCCACGTCCCCGGCACTCCGGTCGATCACCGCGTACCGCCAGGACCGGCCGTCGGGCGGCGCGTCCGCGTAGAGAACCACGCCCTCGCCGCGATCCGGATCGAACGCGAGGCGGGACGCGCGCAGCCGGGCAAGGGCTCCTTCGAAGTCCATGGGACTGCGTGTCCAGCCCTTCGACACCGACCACGCCGGGTGTGGTCCGGCATGTCCCCCGGTCAGCCGGGTGATCATGCTGTGGGGGGTCGTGGTGGCCGTTCGACGGATGTTGCTCTCGCTCGCGTACGCGATGCCGTCCGTGGCCACCAGGGCGTCGAGCCCGAAGGGCCCGGCGTAGCCGTGGTCGGCCAGGTGGCGACCCAGGGCGGTGCCCCACTCCTCCAGCTCGCCGGCCACGTGTGCGCAGGACGGCGGCAGCGGAGAGACGTATCCCGTGAAGGAGCCCTGAACCGTACGCATCGCACCGCTGAAGAGCGCGCGTGGCCCGGAGGGGGTCACCTCCAGCTGGACGCTGACCGACTCGGCCACGTCGAGGCACTCCTCCACCACCCACAGGCCTTCGGGCCCACCGACCGTAGCGAGCGGCAGGCTCGCCCCGCCCCTCAGGTCGTCGCGGGACACGAAGCGCATCCCGTGCCCTCCGGCCGAACGGTCGGGCTTCACCACGACGCCCTCGTGGTCCCGCAGGAGCTCGCGCGCCACGCCTTCGGCCTCCGGGCGCCGGCACACGCGCCCCGCGGGCAGCCGCATGCCCAGTCGTCCGGCCGTCTCGCGGAACCCGGCCTTCGTGTTGAGCAGCATGGTCATCCTCAGGGCGGCCTCGGCGGCCTCGACCGTGGGGTACGGGTGCACCCCGAGGCCGACGTCTCGGGCGAACGCGACCGCCGAGGCGTCCAGCGCCGTCGGCAGCAGCGCCGCACCCCGGTCACCGGCGAGAGCCCGGACGTGCTCGATGAGGCCGGCCTCGCGCACCGCCCGAGCCAGCGGAACGGCTCCGGCGGGTGGTACCTCGATGACAGCCACCGACTCCGCGGGTACCCCGGTCAGGTCGTACGCGTACCGCAGGAACTCCCGGCTCAGCGGCACGGGAGTGACGAAGCCGTCCCCCGGTCGTAGCAGCCACACCTTCCGCGGTGCCTGCTGGGCCCACTGCGTCAGGATCCGCCCCTCGTCCAGGTCCACCGCCAGGTCCGAGAGGAAGTTCGCGAACACGACAACCGGTCCCGTATCCATCACCACTGCGCTCCTCCGCCCGCTCCTCCGCCCGCCGTGCGGCCGTCCACCGTCAGTATGGGATCAGCCGCTGCGGTCGGTGCGGCGGCTCGTCCCGCGTGTACCCCGTCGCCCACGATCGGCCCGCCTCGTGTGTGCCTCTCAGCCTTCCGGGGCCGAGCGGTCCAGCCGGGCCGTGACGGGTGTGGCCGCGACGCCGTGGAGGAGTACCGAGAGCAGCACGGTGAAGGTCACCACGGCCCACAGCTCGCGAGCGGGGGCGGCGAAGTCGGCTTCGCCCAGGGCGTGGGCGAGATAGAAGAACGAGCCGATGCCACGGATGCCGAACACCGCGATGGCGGCTCGCTCCTTCCCCGTGGCGATTCCCCGCATCTGAACGGCCCAGCCGACGGCCGGGCGGATCAGCAGGAAGAGCACCAGCCCCAGAGCGGCTCCGCGCCAGGTCAGTGCCGAGAGGCCGCCATCGGCGATGAACCCGCCGACGAGGAAGAGGATGACGGCGGTGAGGAGCCTTTCGACCTGGTCGGTGAAGGCGTGCATGACGCGGTGGTACCGGTGGGCGCGTTCGGCATTGCGGATGGCACATGCCGCGACGAAGACGGCGAGGAAGCCGTAGCCGTGGAGGAGTTCCGTCAGCCCGTAGGCCGTGAAGGTCGCGGCGAGTGCGACGAAGCCCTCGCGGTGTTCGGAAAGCCGCAGCGCTTTCCAGGATGCCTGGAAGAACATCCGGCCGAGCAGCCGCCCGACGCCGAGCCCCACCGCCAGTCCCACCGCGCTGCGCAGCAGGATGTCGCTCCACAGCCAGTGCCGGAGCCCGTCCGTGGACCAGCCCGTCGCCGAGGCCGTGGTCAGTGCGATGGCAGCCAGGACGAACGGGAAGGCCAGACCGTCGTTGAGGCCCGCCTCGCTGGTGAGCGCGAAGCGGACCTCGTCCTCGTCGTCCTCTTCGTCCGTCGGCTCGCCCACGCGTACTTCCGCGGCCAGTACCGGGTCGGTGGGAGCCAGGGCCGCCGCCACCAGCAGGGCGACAGCCGGCGGCCAGCCCACCAGCCACCCCGCCAGCGCCGCGGTCAACAGGATCGTCAGGGGCATGGCCAGGCCCAGCAGCCGCCACGTCGTCGACCAGGCGCGCCATCCCGGGGGTCTGTTGATCGCAAGCCCCGCACCCATCAACGCGACCACGACACAGATCTCCGTGAGGTGCTCCACCACGCTTCGGTGCCGGACGGGATCGAGCGTCGGGAGCGCGTCCAGCGGCAGCAGGAACACCAGGAATCCCGCCGCGAGGAACACCATCGGCAACGACAGGGGCCGCTTGGCCAGGGCGGACGGCAGCACCGCCGCGCACAGGGCCCCCAACCCCGCGCAGGCGTAAACCATGTCGATCCCGGTCGAACCGAGCAAGCCGATCACCTTTCCCGTGGGGAAACCCTCGTCGTGACCGCCTACCCGATCTTGCGACGGGCAGCCGCGGCGCACCCGTCCGCTTTCGCGGACGAGTGCGGCGCCGTCGGCCACGACCGTGCGACCCGCGACCCGCGGTCGGGGTGGCATCAGGGCCGGCCGGCGGGGCATGCGACCGGGAGACGGCTGATGACGGCCGTCTCCCCGCAAGTGGTTCTCGGCCGGGGAACCGCACCGAACGAAGGGCATCGAAGTGGCACGCACCGTCGCTCACGTGATCGTCGACGCGCTGAAGGAGCTGGGCGTTCAGCACGTCTTCGGCGTCGTCGGCGACGCCCTGAACCCCCTGACCGACGCCATTCGCACCACCGAGGACCTTGACTGGGTGGGGTGCCGGCACGAGGAGGCGGCGGCCTTCGCGGCCGGCGCGCAGTCCCAACTGTCGGGCACCTTGGGCGTGTGCATGGGCACTGTCGGTCCTGGTTCCGTGCACCTGCTCAACGGGCTGTACGACGCGGCCAAGAGCCACGCCCGGGTGCTGGCGATCTGTGGCCAGGTCCCCCTGGCCGAGATCGGCAGCGACTACTTCCAGGAGGTCGACAACGATCTGCTCTTCCGGGACGTCGCCGTCTACCGCGCCACCGTCACCTCGCCGGAACAGATGCCGCGGATGCTCGAATCCGCGGTGCGGGCCGCGATCAGCCGCAGCGGCGTAGCGGTACTGACGATCCCCGGCGACCTGGGCGACCAGGAAGTGCCGCAGGACCGGCCCGCCCGATTCGCTCTCGATCGGCCCGTGACCCGCCCGGACGACCCCGCGCTCGCGGACGCGGCCGACCTGCTGAACGCGGCCTCCCGCGTCACCCTGCTCGTGGGGCGGGGAGCCCGCGACGCCCGGGACGAGGTACTTCGCCTGGCCGACCACCTCGCCGCGCCGATGGTGCTGACCTTGAAGGCCAAGGAGGGCTTCGAGGGCGACAACCCCTTCCAGGTGGGTCAGACCGGGCTCATCGGCAACCCCGCCGCCGCGCACGCTCTGGACCGTACGGACGCCCTGCTCATGCTGGGCACCGACTTCCCGTACCGGGACTGGTACCCCGAAGACGCCAAGGTGGTCCAGATCGACACCAGCGAGGAGCGCCTCGGCCGACGGGTCCCGGTCGACGTGGGCCTGGCGGGTGACGTCGGCGCCACTTTGCGCGCCCTGCTGCCGCTGCTGGACGAGGCCTCGGACCGGGCCCACCTCGAAGACGCGGTGGAAAGGTTCGAGAGCTGGCGGGAAGGTCAGGGGCGGCTGGCCGACCCCCGTCACGAACACCGTTGGACCGGCAAACTGCGGGCGGTGTTCGACAACCGCGATCACGAGATCCGTCCCGAGGCGCTGGCAGCGGCGGTGGACGCGCACGCGGCCGACGACGCGGTCTTCACCTCCGACACGGGCATGGCGACCGTCTGGCTCTCCCGCTTCGTCTCCATGCACGGCTCACGGCGCCTGATCGGCTCCTACAACCTCGGCTCCATGGCCAACGCGATGCCGCAGTCCATCGGGGCGCAGCTGTGGGCACCCGAGCGGCAGGTGGTGGCCTTCTGCGGTGACGGGGGCCTGAGCATGCTGCTCGGGGACCTGATGACGATCAAGACGTACCGCCTTCCGGTCAAGCTGGTGGTCTTCGACAACCGTCGCCTGGGCATGGTCAAGCTCGAACAGGAACAGGCGGGGCTGCCCGAGTTCGGCACGGAACTCGACAACCCGGACTTCGCCGCCGTCGCCACCGCGCTCGGCATCACCGGCATCCGTGTCACCGACCCGGACCATCTGGACGATGCCGTCCGCCGCGCCCTGGAGACGCCCGGACCCGTCGTGCTGGACGTCCTGACCAATCCCGAGGAGATCGCCGTACCGGCGAAGCCCACCGCGGCCCAGGGGTGGGGCTTCGCCATCGCCAAACTGAAGGAGAACCTCACCGGCCGCGAAGGGTGACGGCTGCCCCGTGCGCCCCGAGGCGTGCGCCCAGGATGCGGATCTTCCGCCGGGGCCGGTCAGGCTCCGACGAGGTGCTCGGGGCGGATCGGCGTCCTGTTCAGTTCGAGGCCGGTCGCCGCCCGGATCGCGGCGAGCACGGCCGGCGTGGAGGAGAGGGTCGGGGCCTCACCGATGCCCCGCACCCCGTACGGCGCGTTCGGGTCCGCCATTTCGAGGTAGTCGACCGGGATCGTCGGGGTGTCGAGGATGGTCGGGATCAGGTAGTCCGTGAAGGAGGGGTTGCGCACCTTCGCGGTACTCGGGTCGACGATGATCTCCTCCATCACCGCGACGCCCAGGCCCTGGAGGGTGCCGCCCTGGATCTGGCCGACCACGGACAGCGGGTTGAGCGCCTTGCCCACGTCCTGGGCCACGGCCAGCTCGACGACCTTGACCAGGCCCAGTTCCGTATCGACCTCCACGACCGCGCGGTGCGCGGCGAAGGAGTACTGGACGTGGCCGTCGCCTTGGCCGGTGACGAGGTCGAAGGGCTGGGTGGGGCGGTGGCGCCACTCCTCCTCGATCTCCACGGCCTCGTTCTCCAGGACGTCCGCGAGGGAGGCGAGGACTTCGCCGCCGTCCGTGACGACCTTGCCGCCCTCCAGGCGCAGTTCGGAGCTCCCCCACCCCGGGTGGCTCGCGCCGAACCTGCGCCGGCCGATCTCCAGGACCCGCTCGCGCACGATGCGGCAGGAGTTCTTCACGGATCCGCCGGTCATGTACGTCTGGCGGCCCGCCGAGGTCGAGCCGGCCGAACCCACCTGCGTGTCGGCGGGGTGGATGGTCACCTGTTGGACGCCGAGTTCGGTGCGGGCGATCTGTGCGTGGATGGTGACGCCGCCCTGGCCGACCTCCGCCATGGCCGTGTGGACCATGGCCACCGCCTCGCCGTTGATGACCTCCATGCGGACCTTCGCGGTGGAGTAGTCGTCGAATCCCTCGGAGAAGCCGACGTTCTTGATGCCGACCGCGTAGCCGACACCGCGGACGACTCCCTCACCGTGGGTGGTGTTGGACAGGCCACCCGGCAGCGCGCGGACGTCCGCCGCCCCGTCGGCGTCCTCCCATTGGCGCACCGGCGGCAGCGGTCGGGCCTTGACCAGGCGCAGCAGCTCGGCGACCGGGGCCGGGGAGTCCACGACCTGGCCGGTGGGCATGACCGTGCCCTGCTCCATGGCGTTGAGCTGCCTCAGTTCGACCGGGTCGATGCCGAGTTTCGCCGCGAGCTTGTCCATCTGGGCCTCGTAGGCGAAGCAGGCCTGGACGGCGCCGAAGCCGCGCATCGCGCCACAGGGCGGGTTGTTCGAGTAGAGGCCCAACGCCTCGATCTCGACGTCCTCGATGACGTACGGGCCGACCGAGAGGGACGCGGCGTTGCCGACGACCGAGGCCGTGGACGAGGCGTAGGCACCGCCGTCGAGCACGATCCTGCACTTCATGTGCGTGAGCTTGCCGTCCTTGGTGGCGCCGTGCTCGTAGGAGAGCTTCGCCGGGTGGCGGTGCACGTGGCCGAAGAAGGACTCGAAGCGGTTGTAGACGATCTTGACCGGCCTGCCCGTGCGCAGGGCGAGGACGCAGGCGTGGATCTGCATCGAGATGTCCTCGCGGCCACCGAACGCGCCTCCGATTCCGGCCATCGTCATGCGGACCTTCTCCGGCGGCAGGCCCAGGACGGGGGCGATCTGTTGGAGGTCCGAGTGCAGCCACTGGGTGGCGCAGTACAGGTCCACGCCGCCGTCCTCGGAGGGTACGGCCAGGCCGGACTCCGGGCCGAGGAAGGCCTGGTCCTGCATGCCGAAGGTGTACTCGCCCGTGACGATGACGTCGGCGCGCTTCGCGGCCTCTGCCGCGTTGCCGCGGATGATCGGCTGGCGGTGCACGATGTTCGGGTGCGGGACGTGACCGCAGTGGTGGTCGTCGCGGTTCTCATGCACGAGTACGGCGTCGGGGGCGGTCGCCGATGCCTCATCGGTGATGACGGGCAGCTCCCGGTACTCGACCCTGATCTTCGCGGCGGCGCGGCGTGCGGTCTCCGGGTGGTCGGCGGCCACGAGGGCGACCGGCTCACCGTGGTGGCGTACCTTGCCGTGTGCCAGGACCGGGGTGTCCTGGAACTCCATGCCGTAGTGCTTCATCGGCGCCGGCAGGTCGTCGTACGTCATCACCGCGTGGACCCCCGGCACGGCGGCGGCCTCGGAGGTGTCGATGGAGACGATGTCCGCGTGGGCGACCGTGGACCGCAGGAGTTGGCCCCACAGCATGTCCTCGTGCCACATGTCCGAGGAGTACGCGAACTCACCGGTCACCTTGAGGGTGCCGTCGGGGCGCAGCGTGGATTCGCCGATGCCGCCCCTGGGCCCCGAGCCCTGGGTGACGTTGGTGGGGATTCCGGTGGGAATCCTTCTGGTGGTGCCGGCCATGAGTGGACCGCCTCTCCCTGACGTTCGCGAATGTTCCGGATGCTGCGGATGCTGCGGATGTGATGCGACGGGGCCGGGGAGAGCCGGTGCCACGACCCCCGTACGTGGCACGCCGCGCGGCGCTCCCCACCCGTGTCGATTCGGCCGCTCCGGGGCCTGAACTCGCCGGTCGTTCTCGGCCGAACGCTCAGAAGTAGACAGCGCGAACAGCGGAACGTGTCAGTCACCGATCACTCAGACATGGCTACGCCACCGCCTGTGGACGGCGGTGCTTTCCCACCGCGTCGGCGCCGTGAGCTGTGGTGATCCATGTTCCGCACCTGGCACGGCGTGAGAGGGTGACGATCATGCGGCTACGCGAACTGCTGAACATCGACGAGTTGGGACTGCGTCCGCTCGCGGGCGCGGAGACGGACGAAGACCTGCTCGATCGAGCCATATCCGCCGTCCCGATCATCGACAGGGCCGATCCCGGCCGCTTCCTCACCGGCGGCGAACTCGTCCTGACCGGGCTCGCCTGGTGGCACGAGGACGGGGACGCCGAGGCCTTCGTACGTGTCCTCGCCCTGGCGGGTGTCACGGCCCTGGCCGCGGGCGAGGTCGAACACGGACTGGTCCCGGACGACGTCGTGCGCGCCTGCCGCCGCCACGGCCTCCCCCTCGTCGCCGTGCGACCGGAAACCTCGTTCTCCGCGATCACCGAACACGTCCTGCGGCGTCTGCACCGCCAGGACGGCGTCGGCAACCTCGCTGCCGTGGTCGAACGCCACCGGATGCTCCTCGCCGACCGGAGTTCCGCGGACCTGGTGCTGGATCTCCTGCGGGAGAGCCTCGGCGTCGACGTACGGGTCCTGTCCGCGACCGGACGTCAGATATCCGGGGTCCGGCCACCGCTGCGCGCCGGGACGGCGACGGCACTGACCGCGCGCTACCTGGCCGCGCGCCGCGCGGGCGGGGCGGCCCCCCACGTGGTGACGGTCGGAAGCCGGCCCTATTCCCTCGTACCTGTGCGCGACGTGCGTGACGCCATCGGGGCGGATCCGCGGGCCGACGAGCTGGGTGACTGGCTCGTTGTCATCGAGGCCGACACGTCGGACTGGCCCGCGCCGGACGCGGGACTCCTCGACCGGCTCGTCGAACTGGTCGCCGACGCGCGATCCGCGCACGAGCAGTCGAAGGCAGCACTGCGCGACCTGGCCGGCAGGGCCCTGGAACTGCTGCGCGGCACCGTGCCGGCCGAGGAGATACCCGTGCGGCTGCGCAGCACCGCGCAATCCATCGTCAGTGGACAACTGACCTGGCCGCGCGAACAGTTCGTGGTCGTCTCGGGGCAATGGCAGGAGGGGCGCCCCATTCCCGCCGCGGCCCTGCGCCTGCTCCTGGAGGAGGCCCTGCTCCAACCGGACGGCCCGGTGCGGGTGTCACCGCAGGACATCGCCTCGACCGTCGACGGCGATCAGGCCGTCCTCCTCACCCTGGTCCCCGAGCCCACGCCCGACGATCCCGACCCGTCGCTCGACTGCTCCGCCCTTCAGCGCCTGCTCTCGGCGGTACTGGCGCGGTGGCTCGGCCCGACGGACCGGGTGTGCGTCGGTGTCAGCGTTCCGGTGGACGAACCCGGGAACGCCCGCCGCGCGCTCGAAGAGGCCCGGAACGCCCTACGGATAGCCTTGGCCGGCCCCGAGCGGGTGGCCGTACGCGGCTCGGACGACCTCACCACGCACATCCTGTCCCTGCTCCCCCTCATCCCCGCCGATACCCTGCGGGCCTTCGCCGACCGTCTCCTCGGCCCCCTGCGCGATCACGACAGACGGCACCGGACGGACCTCCTGAACACGCTCCGCGCCTTCCTCGACTGCGACGGGTCCTGGACCGTCTGCGCCGCTCGGCTCCACCTGCACGCCAACTCCCTGCGCCACCGCGTGAACCGGATCGAACAGCTCACCGGCCGTGATCTGTCCCGCCTCGAAACCAGGTTGGATTTCCTGGCGGCCTTGAGATCCGGCTGATCGGCGATCCCCGCGAGCCGTGCGGGCGGCGGAACGGCGCCACCCTCGGCAGGAGGGGGAGCCGTTACCGCTCCCGGTGACACTGGTGCGGCCGGCCCCGCCACCCTCCTGCCGCGGCGTCCGGGGGGACCATCAGAGCCGGGACGTCATGCTCGGATCGCCTCAGATCGCCCGCTCGGGGCCGGCCACGTGCTCCGGCCGCCCGTCCTGGACCAGTTGCCGGCGGGTGCCGCCGCGCGTCTTGAGGTGCAGCTTGTACGCGCCGGGCTCGCCCGCCTCGTCGGCGAGGTGCTTGACGACGACCTTGCAGACGAGCTCCTTGAGCTTCGCGCCGGGTACGCCGCCGATGTTGAACCACACCGCGTCGTCGAACCGGTCGGCGAACTGGAAGATGCCGGCACGCCTGCCCAGACTGATGCACTGGGCGCCGAAGACCTGGTTGAACGTGGCGGGCTCCTCGCCCCCGATCCGGCTGAGCACGGTGTCGGCGGCCCGCGCCCCCATCGGCATCGCCGCCTGGCAGCTCATCCGCGGCGACAGGCCCGACGGCGCCGCCGAGTCGCCGGCCGCGACGATGCGGTCGTCGTCCACGCTGGTCAGGGTTTCGTCCGTGAGCAGTCGTCCTACGGCATCGGTACTCAGGCCGCTGCGCACGGCCAGGTCCGGCACGCCGAAGCCGACGGTCCAGACGGTCACCTCGCTCGGCAGCGTACGGCCGTCACTGAGCTGTACGGCGTCACGGGTCACGGCCGTCACCTTCGTGTCCGGGCCTTCGAGCACGCCGACCCCGAGCTTGGCGAGCCGGCGCGCGACCGAGCGCCGGCCCCGGGCGTGCAGGTACGGGCCGAGCACCCCGCCGCACACCAGGGTCACGGCGCGCCCCGTCTCCGCGAGCTCGGCGGCGGTCTCGATGCCCGTCGGACCGGCGCCGACGACCGTCACCGCGGCCCGCGCGGGCGCGGTGTCGAGTACCGGGAGCAGCCGCTGCGCGTCCTCGAGGGTGGCGATCGGGTAGGCATACTCGTCGGCTCCGGGCACGGTCGGGTCGGCGCTGCCACTGCCCACCGCGTAGATCAGGTAGTCGTATCCGAGGCTGTCGCCCGACGCCAACTGCACGCTGCGCCCTGCCGCGTCGACCCGGGTCACGGTGTCGACCAGCAAGGACGCGCGTTCCGTGAGGACTTCTCTGTACTCGACGACCGCGCTGTCGGTGTCGCCCAACAGCTGGTGCAGACGGATGCGGTGGACGAACGAGGGGCGCGGGTTGATGAGTGTCACCGTCACGTCGCGGCGCCGGGTGAGGCGGTTGGCCGCCATGACCCCCGCGTACCCGCCACCGATCACCATCACGTGCGTGTTGCTGTTCATGATCCCAGTTCCTTTTCGATGAGTGCGGCCCAACGGAGAGCCGCGTGAGTGGCGAGCGAGGACGTCCGCCGGACCGCGTGCGGTGTCAGTGCGCGCTCCCGGGTCCCCAGCGCTCCAGAGCGAGGTAGGCCGGCAGCCATTCGTCGGTGAAGGCGGAGCGGGTGGCCGCGGGGAGGGGAGCGAGCAGCTTCTCCACCGTGGCTTCGTCGGCTCCGGCCACCAGCCAGGGCAGCAGATCCCGTGCGTAACGTGCGATGTGTTGGGCGTGAACGTGGCTGAACCGGTCCCACTGTTCGGCCGTCAACGCCCCCTGGATCAAGGGCAGGGCCGCCTCCTCCTCATGGTCGAGGTGCCCGGCCAGGCCTGTGACCAGGGTGTCCACCAAGTCGCCCAACCGCAGGGGATCGACCTGTGGATCGGCCAGAGCGGCGTCGATGGCCTTGATGACCGAGCGGATGACGGCGTGCTCGGCCTCCAGTGCCTCCAGGAGGGCCAGTTGCTGTGGCCGGTCCGCCAGGGTTCGGCGCAGCGCCGGCCACAGCACGTCGTCCTCGGCTCTGTGGTGGGCGTGCAGGGCCTGTTTGAGCAACCTCCATCCGGCGGCGCGGGACAACACGCGTCCCGCGTCATCGTTCACGGCGGTGGTGACCCGGTCGAGATGGACCAACTCCCGACGCAGGGCGGCGTGCGCCGCCCACACCACGGTCAGGTCGATCGCGTTGCCCGCGATCGGCTCCGAGAGGTACCTGCACCACACGAAACCGCAGTCCTGTTGTGGTCGGGCATCTCGGTCGGGCCGCTCGGATCGCATGCCCCAACCCTCTTGCGAGACACGATGATGATCAATGTAGAATTCCGCGCTGTTCGATAACCGTTGGGTTATCGCCGGAGAGGTGGGGCACCGGTGGAGCTGCGGGACATCGAGATCTTCCTGGTGCTGGCGGAAGAGCTCCATTTCGGCCGGACGGCGGAGCGCCTGCACGTCTCCCAGGCGCGCGTCAGCCAGGCGATCAAGAAGCAGGAGCGGCGCATCGGTGCCGAACTGTTCAGCCGCACCAGCCGCACGGTGAGCCTGACCGAGATCGGCAGGCAGTTCCGTGACGACCTGCGACCGGTCTACTCGGGGCTGCACGAATCCCTGGAGCGCGCCCGGCTGGCCGCGCGCGGCGTCACCGCACAACTGCGCGTCGGCATGCTGCCCTTCAACGTCGTCGACCTGCACGCCTACTGGAAGGCGTTCCGAACGAGACACCCCCAGTGGGAACTCCGGATCAGGCCGGCACCCTTCAGCGATGTGTTCGGCCGACTCCGCGCCGGGGACATGGACGTCGTCGTCGTGTGGCTGCCCGTGGACGAGCCGGACTTCACCGTGGGGCCGGTCCTGTGCACCGACTCCCGGATCCTGGCCGTGACAGCCGGACACGACCTCGCGGAACGGGACCACGTACGTCTGGAAACGTTCGCCGACTTCCCGCACGCCACGGCTCCCGGCATGGCGGACTACTGGGAGGACAGCTACCTGCCCTTCCACACCCCACGAGGCCGGACCATCGAGCGAACCATGGCCGTGACCAGCGCCGACGAGCTGATCAACCTGGTCAGCATGGGCGAGATCATCCACGGCTTCCCCAGCCACGTCACCAGGTACTGGGGAATGCCGAACCTCCGGTGGCTGCCCATCCCCGACCTGCCGGCCATGTCCTTCGCCCTGGTCTGGCGGACCGAAGCCGAGAACGACCTCGTCCGCGCCCTGGCGGACACCGTCCGCGACCTCGGCACGGTCCGTTTCTGACCCGCCCGGCCATGCCCCGCCCGGGTGGGCGCGGAATCGCGGACGGCGAGCCCGCAGGGCCTCGACAGCGGCGCCGGTCGCGCCCTGGGTCGGCACGGCGCGCCCCTGTGCGAGGCAGCGGGAATGCCGCGCGCGCCCTATCGTGGAGATCACCGGGGGTCGCGGGCGCTGAGGCGGGCTGGGCATGAAGGATCCGGAGATCGACTACGGAGCAGTGTTCACCGCCCTGCCCGGCATGGTGGCGTTGCTGACCCCCGAGCTGGTGTTCGCCGACGCGAACGAGGCGTTCCTGCACGCGTCCGGGCGCACCCGCGAACAGGTGGTGGGCCACTTTTTGTTCGATGTGTTCCCGGACAACCCGAACGATCCCACCGCGAGCGGTGGCCGAAACCTGCTGGCCTCCCTCCAGCGGGTCCTGACGACTGCCGAGCGTGACGGTATGGCGCTGCAGCGCTACGACGTCGAGTCCTCGGAGCGGTCCGGCGAGTGGGAGGAGCGCTACTGGAGCCCGGTCAACGCCCCTGTCATCGACTCCGACGGCCGGGTCGTCCTGATCGTGCACCGGGTGGAGGAGGTCACCGAGCTCATTGCGGCCCGTGGTGCCCCTGACGGCAGCCGACCCCGGGTCCTGGAAGCCGAGCTGTACACCCGCGCCCGGGAACTGCAGGAGGTCAACGAGCGACTACGGCAAGCCCACACTCGCGAACGCGAGGTCGCGCTCGCCCTGCAGGAGGCCATGCTGCCCGCCCCCGGAGACATCGGCCACCACCGCGCCGCCGTCCGCTATCGGCCCGCCGTCGGTGCCCTCAACGTATGCGGCGACTGGTACGACCTCGTCGACCTGCCCGGAGACCGCATCGCCGTGGCCGTCGGTGACGTCGTCGGCCACGGCCTGCACGCCGCCGGCATCATGGGACAGCTCCGCAGCGCCCTGAGCGCCGCCTCCCTCGTCGCCGACGGCCCCGCCGAGGCACTGGAGGCCCTCGGGCTGTACGCCCGCTCGGTCAGCGGCGCGGAGAACACCACCGCCGTCGAGACCTACATCGACTGGGACACCCACACCCTCACGTACAGCAGCGCCGGACACCTCCCGCCCGCCCTGCTCCACACCCGGGGCGGTGTCGAGTTCCTCGACCAGGCGACCGACCCCCCGCTGGGAGCCCGCCCGGAACACGTGGCACGCCCCCAGGCCGTCACCGGGTTCGCCGAGGGCGACACCCTCGTCCTCTACACCGACGGACTGATCGAACGCCGACGCGAGGACATCGACACCGGACTCGCTCGCCTCGCGCACGCCCTCACCCGCCACCAGGGAGCCCGCCCCGAAGCCCTCGCCGACGCGATCCTCCTCGACCTCCTCCCGCCCGGCGGAGCCACCGACGACTCCGCACTCGTCATCGTCCGGCTCTGAACGCGGTGTCGCCGAGCGCCGGCCGAAGCCCCGACCGCGCGAGGGCGTCGGGGAACGGCGCCTGCGGTCAGCGGCCTCCGGACGTGATCGCTCCGATGTTCCCCTCACGGCCACGGCGGTTGGATCGCCGGATGCGGGCATGCGACGGGTGAGGATCGATGCGACGCCGTGCGACAGGGGGTAGGTAGCAGATGGAACAGCAGGTACGAGTGGAGCCGGACGCCGATGGGGTCCGAGTCATCGTGTGCGCCGGGGAATTCGAGTACTACGGCCTCGATTCGCTGGAGTCCGCGGGTGCGGCGGCCGCCGCCGACCCGGACGTCCGCCGGATCGTCCTGGACGTCCGCCAGGTCACCTTCGCCGACTCCACCATGCTCACCCTGATGCTGCTCCTGCTGCGAAGCGGCCGCCTCGTGCTGGTGGGCCCGTTGCCCGCGCAGCTCGATCGCCGCATGACCCTCACGGCGATCCGCGACTTGTTCCCGGTCATCGACGGAACCGAGAACGTGCGCGCCGTGTAGAGCCGGGTGGGGGTGGGGCGGGCAACCGTCCCGCGACCATCGCGGCGAGCGCGAACCCGAAGCCCACCGACGGGCAGCGGGAGCGGCACGGCAGCAGTCGTGCACGGATCAACCGGCGAGGGGGGGGGGGGGGGGGGGGGGGGGGGGGGGGGGGGGGGGGGGGGGGGGGGGGGGGGGGGGGGGGGGGGGGGGG
>NZ_JANFAK020000171.1 GCF_024721315.2 Streptomyces sp. Isolate_45 | reverse complement strand
GCGGGCCGCCCGCGACCGGCTCGCGGGCGGGGACGCCCGCGCCCCCTACGAGGCCGTCGCCCTGCTCCGGCGGGCCGTCGCCCTGCCGGCCGGGCCCGAGGACCCGCCCGAGGAGGCGGAGGCCGCGCTGACGGCGGCCCTGCTCGTGCTGTGGGCGGCGCAGCGGGACCCCGAGCTCCTGGACGAGGCACAGCGCGCCGTGACGGGGCTGCACACCCCGACCGCGCGGTCCCTGTTGGGCCGGGTGCTGTACGAGCGGGCCCTGGCGGGAGGCGGGGACGCGGAGCTGCTGGCCGCCGCCGACCGGGAGTTCGCGGCGGCGGGCGCCGCCACGACGGATCCCGGGCTGCGCCGGGACTGCGCGGTCCGCCGCTCCCGCACCCTGATCCGGCTGGCCGCCCTCCGCAACGACCCGGCCCCGCTACGGGAGGCCCGCGCGGCCCTGGAGGCCCTGACGGCACCGGACGGGGCGGGGGCGGGTTCGGGTTCGGGTCCCGGGGCGGGGCCAGGGACCGCTCCGGGTGGGGAACGGCGCGGGGAAGGTGGGAGGGGTGGGGGCGGTGGGGCCGGCAGGTCCGGTGGGTCCGGCAGGTCCGGTGGGGCAGGTGGGCCCGGTGGGTCCGGTGGGGCGGCTTCGGACAGTGGGGCCGGCGGGGGCGTCGGAGGTGCCGAGGTCGACGTCACTGTCCGGGGCAGCGGGACTGACGCGGTCAACGGGATCGATGGGGCCAGCGGGACTGGTGGGCCTGATGGGCCTGATGGGGCGAGCGCTGATGCCCCGGGGAGCGGGACCCGCCCGCAAGTTGGGGATGTCGGCCCGGGTGAGCACGGCGGGACCGACGGGCAAGACATCGTCGCCGGGGCGGGCGAGGTTGGGGGGGCGGGCGAGGCGGGTGAGCCGGGCAGGGCGGGTGAGCCGGGCAGGGCGAGCGAGCCGGGCAGGGCGGGTGAGGCAGACGGGTCGGGTGAGGCAGGCAGGGCGGGTGAGGCAGGCGGGTCGGGTGAGGCAGGCGGGTCGGGTGAGGCAGGCAGGTCGGGTGAGGCAGGCGGGTCGGGTGAGGCAGGCAGGTCGGGCGAGGCAAGCGGGGAGGTCGGCCCGGTCGCGGGTGCGGCCGGTTCCGGAGGCGGGGACGCGGATCCCGGGCTGCGGCTGGCCCTGGGGCGGGTGCTGCTGGCCTTGCTGCCCCGCACACCGGACCCCGCGGCCCGCACGGCGCTCGCGGAGGAGGCCACGGCCGTCCTGACGGCGGTCCTGTCGGCGCTCCCCGGCGCCGCCGCCCGCACCGACCCCGAGGACGCGGACCCGGACACCGCGGACCCGGATGCAGTGGACCCGACGGGTACGGCCCCCGACGGCGTCGGCCCGCCGGCCCGCGTCCGGGTGGAGCTGGCCACCGCGCTGCGGTACTTGCCCCGGCGGCTGGAGGAGGCCGCCCGACAACTGGTGCGCGCCCTCGACGAAGCCGTCGGGGATCCCGAACTGCGCCTGGCCGGGCTGCTGTGCCTCGCCCGGGTGCACCGGGCCCGGTACGCCCGCGACGAGGATCCGGTGGCCCTGGAGGAGGCGGCCGAGGCGTACGGGCGGGCCCGGCGGCTCAGCCCCCGGGACGGCGAGGCGTTCGCGGAACTGCTGCCCGAGTGGGGCGACGTACTCCTGGAACGGGCGCGGACCCCGGACGGGCAGCGGTTCGTCTCCGCCGCCGTGCGGGTGCTCCGCGAGAGCCGCTCCGCGGTACCGCAGTCCGATCCGGGTGCCGCGCACCGGCTGCTGCGGCTGGCCGCGGGGCTGCGTCTGAGGCACGCCTACGAGGGGGACCTCGTCGACCTGCGGGAGGCGGAGCACCTGCTGGAACTGGCCGCCCGACAGGGCCACGGGCCGCTGGAGCGGGCTCGCGCCTGGCGGGAGCACGGGGACGTCCAGCAGGAGATCCACGCCCACACCCGTACCGTCGACCGGCTCGACCGGGCCGCGGACTCCTACCGCAGGGCCTGGCGCGCCGCGCTGGAGGCCGACCGGGAGGACCGCGCGGAGACGGCGCTCCAACTCGCCGCCAGGGTCCAGGAGCTCCGCGGCGAGGTACTGGAACGGCTGGCTCGCCCCCGGGCCGCCCTCGACGCCTACCGGTCCGCGCTGGAACTCTGGCAGCGCGTCGACGCCCAGCACCCCGCCGCGTCCGCCGCCGGCACCCCGGACACCTCCGGCCCTGACGGCGCCGCGCAGCGCCCGGTCCCCGGTGAGCCGAACGCGTCCGAGGCACAGGGCGAGCCCGGTCCGGGCGGCCCGCCAGCCCCGGCCCGGGGCGCCCGGCAGGCCCCGGGCTCCGGCGGTCCGGCGGCCCCCGAGGGCGACGGCCCGTCCGAGGCCGGTCACGGCAGCGTGCCCGCCTCTGGCCGGGGGTCTGGGCAGGCCTCGGGTTCCGGCAGCCCGAACGTCCCGGAGGGTGGTGTGGCGTACGAGGCGCCGCCCGGGCTGGGTGACGGCAGCCCGCCCGGCTCCGGTCGGGGGGCAGGGCAGGGTGCGGGCTCCGGCGGTCCGGCCGCCTCCGAGGGCGACGGTCCGTCCGAGGCACCGTCCGCGGCCGGTCACGGCGGCGAGTCCGCCCCGGGTGTCGGGCCGGGGCCCGGTCAGGTCTCCGGGCACGGTGCCGTGGCCGACTTCGGGCGGCACACCGGGCACGGTCCGGCGCGTGACTTCGGGCGGGACGCCGGGCCCGGTACGGGCAGGGACACCGGGCACGGTCCGGCGCGTGACGCCGGGCACGGCGCGGTGCCCGACTTCGGCCCGGGGTCCGGGCCGGTTGCGGGTCGGGACGGGCGCGGCGCCGCGCCCGGTTCCGGGCACGACGGCAGCAGGACCGCCGACCCCGGTGCCGGGCACGGCGCCCCACCCCGCTCCGCCCCGGGCGAACCCCCCGCCCCCGGCCCGGGGAACGGCCCGGACAGGGGGCACGGGGCCGTGCCCGACTCCGTGCCCGGCTCCCGACCGGGCGCCGTCGACGGGGGCCACGGCGCCGCCCCGCACGACGGAGCCCGCCCCGACCCGCCCGCCGCCCGGCACGACCTCCCGCACGACGCCCGCCGCGATCCGCGTCACGACGGCCCGCACGCCCACCCGCACGACGGGTCCGCCGACGGCCCCGACGAGGGGCGGCCGGGCGATCGGCGCCGGGCCCTGCGGGCGCGGATACGGGACCTGGAGGCGGGCCTGTGAGCCGTTTCCGCCCGCCGGGCGACGGGAAGAGCCAGTGGACCGACCGACAACGGGGGGACCAGCAACCCATGGTGACCGGACGTCAGGAAACGGCGGCAGCGGCGCGGCCCTGCCCCGGCCAGCTGCCGGACCTCTCGGGGCTCGACCTGGCCGCCCTGCGCGGGATCGACCATCCGGTGCTCGCCGAGGTGATCGAGGGCATGGTCGCGCGGGTCACGCACCCGGCCGAGATCCTGAACGCCTTCGACTCCGGCGTAGCCTGAAGTACCTCCGGCCACAAAGGGAGTTGACCACTTTCCGCCGTTAGCCGGACCGGTCCGGAGGGCAGGGATGCACCGTCCGCAGCGGGAGGTACAGGCGATGAGCCAAGCGAACACGAGCGATCTCGTGCTGCCCGCCCACCGGACCCCGTCCCGCCACGCGCGGCACGCCCCCTGGCCCTACACCCGCCTCGACGTGCCCGCCCTGCGCGCCGCGGGCCACCGCCCGCAGCCGATCCGGCAGTTCGTCCTCAAGACGCACGGCCGCTGCAACCTGGCCTGCACCTACTGCTACGTCTACGAGATGGCGGACCAGGGCTGGCGCACCCGTCCCGCCGTCATGGCCCCCACCACCGCCCTGCGCGCCGCCGAACGGATCGCCGAGCACGCCGCCGCCCACGCCCTGCCCCGGGTCGACCTCGTCCTGCACGGCGGTGAACCCCTCCTCGGCCCGCCCGCCGCCCTGGCGGCCCCCGTCGAGGCGGTACGGGCGGCGCTGGCCCGCCGCTCGCCGCGCACCAGGGTCACCGCGGCCGTACAGACCAACGGCACGCTGCTCACCCGCGGCCGGCTCGCCGCGCTGTCCGCCGCCGGGATCCGGGTCGGTGTCAGCCTCGACGGCGGCCTGCCCGCGCACAACGCCCGCCGCGTCGACCACGCCGGGCGGCCCGGCTTCGGGGCGGCCTCCCGCGGCCTGCGGCTCCTCGCCCGGCACCCCGACAGCTACGCCGGCGTGCTGTGCGTGGTGGACGTGACCCAGGACCCGGTGGAGACGTACGAGTCCCTGCTGGCCTTCCAGCCACCGGCCGTCGGGCTGCTGCTTCCCCTCGGCAACTGGAGCACCCCGCCGCCCGGCTGGTCGCGGCACGCCAGTCCGTACGGGGACTGGCTGCTGGCCGTGTTCGAACGCTGGTGGCACGACGGCGTGCGGCGCACCCGGATCAGGATCTTCGAGGAGGTCATCGCCCTGCTGCTGGGGTTGCCCGCCGCCACCGAGACGCTGGGCCTGGCCCCCGCGACGACCGCCGTCGTCGAGACCGACGGCAGCATCGAGCAGGCCGATTCCCTCAAGTCCGCCTACGAAGGGGCCGCCGCGACCGGCATGACCCTCGACAGCCACAGCTTCGACGAACTGCTCGACCACCCCGGCTTCGCCGCCCGCCAGCTCGGCCGGGAGGCCCTGGCGCCCGCCTGTCGGGCCTGTGAACTCGTCGAGGTGTGCGGCGGCGGGCACTACCCGCACCGCTACCGCGAGCGGGAGGGCTTCCGCCAGCCGTCCGTGTACTGCGCCGACCTCCAGGTCGTCATCCGCCACGTCGCCCGCGCCCTGCACACGGCCGCCACCACCGGACGGGCCGCCTCATGAACCACCGCGCCGAAGCCACCCCCCGTACCGAAGTCACTCCCCGTACCGAAGCCTCCCCGAGTGCCGGGGCCTCCCCCCGCCCCGCGGCGGCCCCGCGTCCCGAGGCCGCCCACCCGGCCGAAGCCGGCCATCCCGCCGGACCGCTGCCGGCCGGTCCGGCCGGGCGGACGCCCCGCGCGGCGGCCGTACCCGCCCAACACGCGGGCCCCACCCACCCCACCCACCCCGTCAACCCCACCGACCCCGCCGGTCCTCCCGCTCCGACCGACCTGGCCCGCTTCGCCGTCAGCTCCCACACCCTGCGCGCCCTCGCCTCCACCGAGCCCTCCGCCGAGGGCACCCGCCTGGTGCGCGACGTACGCCGCTCCAAGCGGCTCGTCCTGCTGCGCGCCGTCCTCGACGCCGCCCCCGACGCGGAGGCCGCCGAACGCTGGGCGCTGCTGGAGGAGGCCGAACGCCAGGACCCCGACGCCGTCCGCGACGTCCTGCACTACCCCGCCACCGGGGTCTGGGCGGAGGAGACCCTGCGCCGCCTGCACGCACCCCAAGGGCCGGCCCCCGACCTCGGCCACCTCGGCGCCCTCGCCGTCGCCGCCGCCCTGCGCGCCGGGATCAGCTTCAAGGTCACGCTCCGACCCGTCCACGGCCGGCTCGTCCTGCCGACCCTCGGACTCCTGCGGCCCGACCGCCCCGGCCCCCTCGTCCTCACCGAACGCTCCTGGGGCGCCGCCGACACCCTCCCCCTGCACGCCCTGCCCGGCGGCGTCACGGCCCTCGACGACCTCGACCCGTACCGCGCCGCCGCCCCCGCCGACGGCCGGCCCGCCGGTGTCCGCCCGGCCCGCCGGCTCACCCCCAAGGGGCACAAGCGCTGGGACACCCAGTGGTCCGGCGCCCTCACCCTCCTGGAGCGCTACGACTCCACCCGCGCCGAGGAGACCACCCGACTGTTGCGCTCCGTGGTCCCGCTGGCCGGCGGGTCCCGGTCCAGCGGCGCCACGCTCCCCGCCGCCGCCGGCTCGGTCCTGGCCCGCGCGCAGGCCCCGCCCGCCCTGGCCGCGACCCTCGTCCACGAGGTGCAGCACGGGAAACTGGCCGCCCTGGCCGACGTCCTGACCCTGCACACCGCCGACCGCACGCCCCGCCACTGGGCCCCCTGGCGCAGCGACCCCCGACCGCTGGAGGGGCTGTTGCACGGCGCGTACGCCCACCTGGCCCTCGCCGGGTACTGGCAGCGGGCCGCCCTGTACGGGGCGCGCGGCGCCTGGGCCCAGCACGCCCGGGTCCGGGCCCAGGTGGCCGCCGTCCTGCCGGCCCTGCGCGCCCACCCGCAACTCACCTTGACCGGCAGTGAGTTCGTCGAGGGAATGACCATCGCCGAGCGGGCCATGGACGAACTCCCGCCCCCCGGTGACCAGCACGCCACCGCCCGCCGGGCCCTGGAACGCGAACGGGGCGCCTGGTGCGAGGCCCACCCCGAACTCGCCGCGTTCGCCGGAGGATGAGAGGCGTCGCAGCGGCCTGACGACCCGTCCGCTGCGGTACCTTTTCAGTCCCGCCCCACCCCGTACCCGCCCCACCCCGTCCACCGCCCGGATCCCAGGGAGACGGCCGCATGACCGGTACCGGTACGCGTCACGACCGCGACGGAGCCCCCCAACCGCAGCGCTTCGTCATCAGCTTCGCGGGCTTCAACCGGCCCTGGGCCGTGTGGATCGCCCACCGCCTGGAGGAGCACGGCCACCGCGTCGCCCTCCAGCGCTGGGACCCGCAGAGCAGCCCCGGCCTGACCGACGCCCTCGGCGACCTCGCCCGGGCCGGCGGCAAGGTCCTCGTCGTGCTCAGCGAGCGCTACTTCTCCGCGGGCACCCACACCGACGAGGAGTGGAACGTCGCGCTGCGCACCGTCACCGCCTCCCACCCCGACCGGTTCGCCGCCGTCTCCCTGACCGACTCCCCGCTGCCCAGCGCCGTCGCCGCCCTGGAGAAGACCGACCTGTGGGGCCTGGACTCCTACGAGGCCGAGTACCGCGTGCTGCGCCGGCTGGAGCTCCCCACGGACCGGATCGGCACCGAGAGCGGCCGCCGCGGACCCCGCTTCCCCAACGACCCGCCCGAGATCTGGGGCCGGGTCCCGCGCCGCAACCCGCGCTTCACCGGCCGCAACGACGTCATCGGCCGGCTCCGGGCGGCCCTCACCGACGCCCCGCCCGGCGCGTCCACCGTCACCCTGCTGGGCCTGTCCGGCGTCGGCAAGACGCAGGTCGCCACCGAGTACGCCTACCGCTTCGCCTCCGAGTACGACGTCGTCTGGTGGATCCCCGCCGAGGACCGGCCCACCCTGCGCGAACGCCTCGCCGACCTGGCGCCCGCGCTCGGCCTGCCGCTCGGCGCGGGCAGCTACGGCGAGCAGATCCGGGCCGTGCTGGAGGCGCTGCGGCGCGGGACCCCGTACCACCGCTGGCTGATGGTCTTCGACGGCTGCGACCACCCCGACGACCTCACCGACCTCCTGCCCTCCGGCGCCGGAGACGTGATCATCACCTCCCGCAACCGCGAATGGGCCGCCCGGCACACCAGCCTCGTCGAAGTGCCCCTCTACGCCCGGCCGGAGTCCGTCACCTTCATCCGCCGCCGGGCCGGCCGCCTCACCGGCGACGAGGCCGACCAGCTCGCCGAGGCGCTGGAGGACTACCCCCTCGCCCTCGACCAGACGGCGGGCTGGCTCGCCGACTCACCCATCGGCGTCGGCGAGTACCTCACCCTCCTCCAGCACCGGCTGGACTCCCACGAGGCCGTCACCCTCTCCGACGACTACCCGCTGCCGTTCCCGACAGCGCTGGCCATACTCCTCAACAACGTGCGGGAGAACTTCCCCGACGCCCTCGCCCTGCTCCGGCTGTTCGTGTTCTTCGCCCCCGGCAGGGTCCCGCTGCGGCTGCTGCGCGAGTTCCCCGCCGACGACGTCCCCGAGCACCTCGCCGGGATCGTCAACGACCAGATCCGCTGGAACGCGGCCCTCAACAAGCTCGTCCAGTTCTCCGTCGTCCGGCTGGAGTACTCCGACCTGTCCGTGGAGGAGGGCGGCGGCCTGGAAACCGTCCAACTCCACCGCATGGTCCACAACATCGTCCGCGAGAACCTCGCCGAGGAGGAGGCCGAACAACTGTCCCGCTCGGTCCGCCAGGTCCTCGCCGCCGCCGACCCGGGCCGGCCCACCGACTCCAGGCTCTGGCCCCGCTACGCCGAACTCATCCCGCACCTGGAACCCGCCGGCGTACTGACCAGCTCGAACCCCCGCATCCAGAACTTCCTGCTGCACTGCCTGCGCTACCTGACCCTCGCCGGGGAGTACCGCACCTGCCTGCGCCTCGCCGAACGCACCGACGGCATCTGGCGGGCCCTGCTCGGCGACGACCACGACCAGGTCCGCGAACTCAGCTACCACTACGGCGGCGCCCTGCGCATGCTCGGCCACTTCCGCCGCGCCGAAGTCCTCGCCCGCGCCGTCGCCGACCGGCTCGTCGCCGAACGCGGCGACCGCGACCTCGAAACCCTCCGCGCCACCAGCACCTACGCGGGGGTACTCCTCAGCACCGCCAAGTTCGAGGAAGCCCGACACCTGCTGGAACACGCCTTCGAGACCTACCGCGAACTCCTCGGCGAGGACGACTCCACCACCCTCAACGCCCAGAACAACGTCGCCGTCGCCCTGCGCCTCCTCGGCCGCTACCAAGAGGCCTACGACATCGACCTGGACACCCTGCGCCGCCGCGAACGGGTCCTGCGCGTCCGGCACATCGCCACCCTGTCCTCCGGCGTCGGCTGCGCCATGGGCCTGCGCCTGATGGGACGCTACCGCGAAGCCCTGGCCCGCCAGGAACAGGGCCTCAAGCTCCACATCCAGGTCCTCGGCGCCAACCACCCGCAGACCCTGCGCGCCGAACACAACCTCGGCCAGTGCCTGCGCCGCTCCGGGGACATCCCCGGCGCCGGAGCCCGCCTGCGCAGCGTCCTGGAACGCTCCACCCGCGTCTTCGGCGCCGAGTTCCCCTGGACCCTGATGGTCGCCTCCGACTACGCGACCTACCTGCGCGAGTACGGGGACATCGAGGAGGCCCGGCGGATCTCCGAGGACGTCGTGCGCGGCTACCAGTCCCAGCTCGGCCTCGCCCACCCGTACAGCATCGGCACCGTCGGCAACCTCGGCCTGGTCCTGCGCGCCCAGGGCGAACGCGCAGAAGCCCTCAGCCTCGCCGAACAGGCCCTGGTCGGCATGCGCGGCGCCCTCGGCGACCGGCACCCCTGGACCCTGGGCTGCGCCCTCAACGCCACCGGGCACCGCAACATCACCGGCCGGCTCGACGACGCCCTCGACCTCAGCCGCGAAACCCTGCGCGACGCCGAACGGGTCCTCGGCCCCGACCACCCGATGACGCTCAGCGCCCGGATCGCCCTCGCCGCCGACCTGCGCGCCGTACGCGAGGACATCGAGGCCTCCAAGCACGAGGACGCCGGCATCAAGGCCCTCACCCGCACCCTGGGCCCGCAACACGTCCACACCGTGTCCGCCCGCCGACAGACCCGCCCCTACTGGGACTTCGAACCCCAGCCGTAGTCACCCCGCGTGCGGGAACGCCGGAAGGCCCGGCCCCCCGAGGGGACCGGGCCTTCCGCGATCGGACTCGACGGGCCGACTACGCCTCGAAGACCTCGTTCAGCAGGAGCTGCTGCTCCGCCTGGTGACGCTTCGCGGAACCGACCGCCGGGGACGAACCGTGCGGACGGGAGATCCGCCGCAGGCGCTCGCCCGCCGGGACCTCCGCGCCGACCGCCAGGTCGAGGTGGTCGATCAGGTTCAGCGCGATGAACGGCCACGCACCCTGGTTCGCCGGCTCCTCCTGCGCCCAGATGTACTTCGCCGCGTTCGGGAACTTGGCGATCTCCGCCTGGAGCTCCGCGCCCGCCAGCGGGTACAGCCGCTCGATGCGGATGATCGCCGTGTCCGTGATGCCGCGCTTCTCCCGCTCGGCCTCCAGGTCGTAGTAGACCTTGCCGGCGCAGAAGACGACCTTGCGGACCGCGTTCGGGTCCACGGTGGCGTCACCGATGACCGGACGGAACGAACCGGTCGTGAACTCCTCCGCCTTCGACGCCGCGGCCTTCAGACGCAGCATCGACTTCGGGGTGAAGACGATGAGCGGCTTGTGGTGCGGGTTGTGGACCTGCCAGCGCAGCAGGTGGAAGTAGTTCGACGGCAGGGTCGGCATCGCGACCGTCATGTTGTCCTGCGCGCACATCTGGAGGAAGCGCTCGGGACGCGCGGACGAGTGGTCCGGGCCCTGGCCCTCGTAGCCGTGCGGCAGCAGCAGGGTGACGCCGGAGGTCTGGCCCCACTTCTGCTCGGCCGAGGAGATGAACTCGTCGACGACGGTCTGCGCGCCGTTGACGAAGTCACCGAACTGGGCCTCCCAGAGGACCAGCGCGTCCGGACGGGCCAGCGAGTAGCCGTACTCGAAGCCCATCGCCGCGTACTCGGAGAGCAGCGAGTCGTAGACGTTGTAGCGGGCCTGGTCGTCCGACAGGTAGAGCAGCGGGGTGTAGTCCTCGCCGGTCTCCCGGTCGATGAGGACCGCGTGGCGCTGACCGAACGTGCCGCGGCGCGAGTCCTGGCCGGACAGGCGGACCGGGGTGCCCTCCATCAGCAGCGAACCGAAGGCGAGGGTCTCGCCCATGCCCCAGTCGATGGTGCCCTCGTCGATCATCGCCGCGCGGCGCTGCAACTGCGGCAGCAGACGCGGGTGGACGGTGACGTTCTCCGGGATGTTGACCTGGGACTCGGCGATCCGCTTGACGACGTCCTGGGAGATCGCGGTGTTCACCTCGACCGGGAACTCCTGCGCGGTCTGCGCGGGCGTCACCGGAGCGCCGACGGCCGGAGCCGTCGCGGCCTCGCGGACCTCCGCGAAGACCTTCTCCAGCTGGCCCTGGAAGTCCTGGAGCGCCTGCTCCGCCTCTTCCAGCGTGATGTCGCCGCGACCGATGAGCGACTCGGTGTACAGCTTGCGCACCGAGCGCTTCTTGTCGATCAGGTCGTACATCAGCGGCTGCGTGAACGCCGGGTTGTCCGACTCGTTGTGACCGCGGCGGCGGTAGCAGATGAGGTCGATGACGACGTCCTTGTTGAACGCCTGACGGAACTCGAAGGCGAGCCGCGCGATGCGGACCACGGCCTCCGGGTCGTCACCGTTCACGTGGAAGATCGGCGCCTCGATCATGCGGGCCACGTCGGTCGCGTACATCGACGACCGCGAGGACTCCGGGGCGGCGGTGAAGCCGACCTGGTTGTTGATCACGACGTGGACGGTGCCGCCGGTGCGGTAGCCGCGCAGCTGCGACATGTTCAGCGTCTCGGCGACCACACCCTGGCCCGCGAAGGCCGCGTCGCCGTGCAGCGCCAGCGGCAGGACGGTGAAGTCCGTACCGCCCTTGTTGATGACGTCCTGCTTGGCGCGGGCGACACCCTCCAGGACCGGGTCGACCGCCTCCAGGTGCGAGGGGTTCGCGACGAGCGAGACCTTGATCTGCTCCCCGTCGAGGCCCGTGAAGGTGCCCTCGGCGCCCAGGTGGTACTTGACGTCGCCGGAGCCGTGCATCGACTTCGGGTCGAGGTTGCCCTCGAACTCGCGGAAGATCTGCGCGTACGACTTGCCGACGATGTTCGCGAGGACGTTCAGCCGGCCGCGGTGGGCCATGCCGATGACGACCTCTTCGAGGCGGGCCTCGGCGGCCGAGTCGATGACGGCGTCGAGCAGCGGGATGACGGACTCGCCGCCCTCCAGCGAGAACCGCTTCTGACCGACGTACTTCGTCTGCAGGAAGGTCTCGAAGGCCTCCGCCGCGTTCAGCCGGCGCAGGATCCGCAGCTGCTCCTCGCGCTCCGGCTTGGAGTGCGGGCGCTCGATGCGGTCCTGGATCCAGCGGCGCTGCTTCGGGTCCTGGATGTGCATGAACTCGACGCCGGTGGTGCGGCAGTACGAGTCGCGCAGCACGCCGAGGATGTCGCGGAGCTTCATCATCGACTTGCCGGAGAAGCCGCCGACCGCGAAGTCGCGCTCCAGGTCCCACAGGGTGAGGCCGTGCTCGGTGATGTCGAGGTCGGGGTGCTTGCGCTGCTTGTACTCCAGCGGGTCGGTGTCGGCCATGACGTGGCCGCGGACCCGGTAGGAGTGGATCAGCTCGAAGACGCGGGCGGCCTTCGTGACGTCGTCGTCGTGCGAGGCGTCGATGTCCCGGTTCCAGCGGACCGGCTCGTACGGGATGCGCAGCGCCTCGAAGACGTCGTCGTAGAAGCCGTTCTCGCCGAGCAGCAGGTTCGCGACGATGCGCAGGAACTCGCCGGAGGCCGCGCCCTGGATGACCCGGTGGTCGTAGGTCGACGTCAGGGTCATGACCTTGGAGATGCCCAGCTTGTTCAGGGTGTCCTGCGAGGTGCCCTGGAACTCGGCGGGGTAGTCCATGGAGCCGACGCCCATGATGACCGACTGTCCGGGCATCAGGCGGGGCACGGAGTGCACGGTGCCCAGGCCGCCGGGGTTGGTCAGCGAGACGGTGACGCCGGTGAAGTCGTCCATCGTCAGCTTGCCGACGCGGGCCCGGCGGACGATGTCCTCGTAGGCCATCCAGAACTCGAAGAAGTTGAGGGTTTCGGCCTTCTTGATGCCGGCGACGACGAGCTGGCGGTCACCGTTGGGCTTCACCAGGTCGATCGCGAGACCGAAGTTGATGTGCTCGGGCTTGACCAGGGTCGGCTTGCCGTCCTTCTCCGCGAAGGAGTGGTTCATGGCCGGCATGGCCTTGATCGCCTGCACCATCGCGTAGCCGATGAGGTGCGTGAAGGAGATCTTCCCGCCCCGGGCGCGCTTGAGGTGGTTGTTGATGACGATGCGGTTGTCGAACAGCAGCTTCACCGGGACGGCGCGGACGGACGTGGCCGTCGGCACTTCCAGCGAGGCGTTCATGTTCTTGGCGACGGCCGCAGCCGGGCCGCGGAGCGTCACCAGTTCGGGGCCCGTGGGGGCCTCGGTGGCGGGCGCGGCCTTCTGGGCGGCGGGAGCGGCAGCCGGAGCGGCCGGGGCCTGAGGGGCGGGCGCGGCCGGTGCGGCGGCCTGGGCCTGGGAGGTGACAGTCACAGCAGGGGCACCAGAGGGGGTGGCAGGAGCAGGGGCAGGAGCTGACACAGGCGTGGGCGCGGCGGGGACCGGGGGAGCGGCGCTCGCCGCCCCCGTGGCGGCGGCGTCGGCCTGCGGGCCCCGGGCGGCGGGGGCGGCGGCCTGTGCGGAGGCGCCGTCCGTCGTCGAGGGCTTCTCGGGACTGTCCGACTTCACCGGAGCGACTGCGCCCCCCGGCTTGTAGTCGGCGAAGAAGTCCCACCAGGCCCGGTCGACCGAGTTCGGGTCCTGGAGGTACTGCTGATAGATCTCGTCGACGAGCCACTCATTCGCACCGAAGCCTGAGGCAGGGGTCTTCCCACGCTCTGCTGTTTCGGTCGTGGTGCTCGGGTTACTGGGGGACTGTGGCGACACGGCGGCAACCGCCCTCTTCCGCTTCACAAGGTATGGACAGCGGTGATAAAGGCTACGCCTCCCCGGCCACCCAATGCAGGCCGGGCGGGACTTCCGTCGTGCAGGTCACATCGAACGGCGGGTTTCGCCGCCTGGAATGGCGGGAAACAAGCGTGGTTCGGGTAGCCGACAACCAGGTTGCGGCCTCCATGGCTTCGCACCCCTGACGACCCCGGGCACATGTGGCCGAGATCATGTCCTTCCCACTCGAACCCTACGTCAAGACGGCGCCGGTGAGCTGCCCGGAAGAGTGACAAGGATTCGGCAACCTCGTGACGATTCGGCCACGCCGATGGCACCGCCGTGCAGGCCCACGGCCCACTGGGCGATGGCCAGCCCCAACCCGGTGCCCCCGTCCCCGCTCCGCGCGGCCCCCCGGTTGAACCGCTCGAAGACCCGGTGCCGCTCGGCCTCCGGAATGCCCGGACCCTCGTCCACGACCTCCAGCTCCAGGCTCCCCGGCTCCTCCCCGGCCCGGGCCCGCACCGTGACCCGGCCGTGCGGCGGACTGTGCTTGACGGCGTTGTCGATCAGGTTCGCCACCACCTGGTGCAGCCGTTCCGCGTCCGCGTACGCCGTCAGCACCGGCGGGAACACGTCCAGGTGGAGGTGCACGTCGTTACGGGTGTGCCCGCCCGACCCGGTGGACAGCCCCGGCCGCCCCGCGGCCGCCAGCCCCGACTCCTTCAACACCCCCGACAGGTACGGCCACACCTCGAAGCGACGCGCCCGCAGCGGGACCACCCCGTTGTCCACCCGCGACAGGTCCAGCAGCGTCTCCACCAGCCGGCCGAGGCGCTCCGTCTGCTTCAGCATGGTCCGCATGGTCTCCGGATCGGCGGCCGAAACCCCGTCCACCACGTTCTCCAGCACCGCCCGCAGCGCCGCGATCGGCGTGCGCAGCTCGTGCGAGACGTTCGCGACCAGTTCCTTGCGGTGCCTGTCCACGGCCTCCAGGTCGTCCGCCATCACGTTGATCGTCGAGGCCAGGTCGCCCAGCTCGTCCCGGCGGCCCGCCCCGCGCACCCGGCGCGTGTAGTCCCCCTGGGAGATCGCCCGCGCCACCCGCGTCATGTCGTCCAACGGCGCCGTCAGGCCGTGCGCCACGAACTGGGTGATCAACATCGAGGCGATCACCGAGAACACCGTGATGAACCGCAGCTCGGTGTCGGTGCGCAGGGCCACCAGCAGCAGCCCCGTCGTGATGAACACCGAGACGACGACGAGCGTGCCCAGCTTCGTCTTGATGGAGAACGGCGAGTACGGGCGCAGCCCGCCCGCCGACCGCCGGGCGGGAACCCGCGGACCGGGCCGCCGGCCCGCACGGCGCTGCGCGCTGCCGCCGCTCATGCCTGGGCC
This sequence comes from Streptomyces sp. Isolate_45, assembly GCF_024721315.2. Classification (GTDB taxonomy): domain Bacteria; phylum Actinomycetota; class Actinomycetes; order Streptomycetales; family Streptomycetaceae; genus Streptomyces. The sequence continues at coordinate 1,415 of NZ_JANFAK020000171.1, read as the reverse complement.
GGGGTCTCCAGGGCGTACCCGACGCCGTGGACCGTACGGATCCGCTCCGCCCCGATCTTCCGGCGCAGGGCCTTGATGTGGCTGTCGACCGTACGGGTCCCGGACGCGTCGGCCCAGTCCCACACCTCGGCCAGCAACTGCTCCCGGGACAGCACCGCCCGCGGGGTCCCGGCCAGGCACACCAACAGGTCGAACTCCGTCGGCGTCAGGTGCACGTCCTCCGTCTGCACCCGGACCCGGCGCTGAGCGTGGTCGATCTCCAGGTCGCCCAGGCGCAGCGTCGCCCCGCGCGGGGCGTGCGCGGCCAGCGTGGCCCGCTCCACCCGCCGCAGCAGGACGTGGACCCGCGCCGCCAGCTCCCGCATGGAGAACGGCTTCGTCATGTAGTCGTCGGCCCCGACCCCGAGGCCCACCAGCATGTCGGTCTCGTCGTCGCGGGCGGTGAGCATCAGCACCGGAACCGGCCGCTGCGCCTGGACCCGGCGGCACACCTCCAGCCCGTCGAAGCCGGGCAGCATGACGTCCAGTACCAGCAGCTCGGGCAGCCAGCTCTCGGCCGCGGCGACCGCGGCCGGACCGTCGTACGCCGTCTGCACCTGGAAGCCCTCGGCGCGCAACCGGGCCGAGATGGCGTCGGCGATGGTGCGGTCGTCCTCGACCACGAGCACGCGCCGCTGGGCGCCGGGGGTGGCCGCGGCGCCCGTGTGGGTGGTGTGTGTCTGTTCCATGTCCCGCCCCTGAAGATCCCGCGTGATGGGGTGCAGCGTAGAGGAGCCACCGGCCTGCGGCTATGCACGGTTCGGACAGGGAGTACCGGGTTCCGATCCTCGCCGCCGCCCGTGACGGGGGCGGTACGGCCCCTGTGCGCGGCCCTTCGCGGGCCCCGGCGGCCCGCCGGCGCGCGGCCGCCGGTGACGTACCTCACCGCACCGGGCGAGGGTCAGGGCGGGGGCTCGAAGGGCGGGAGCCGGTCCAGGACCCTCGACAGGCCCGGGGTCAGCGAGGACTGGTCGCAGGCCACCTCGGTGCCGGCGTGGACGAAGGCGTACACGAAGCCGTCGAAGACGGGACGGTCGGACATCGCGACCCGGGGCAGCCGGGGCAGGTCGGCCTCGCGGAGCGCGCCGCGCAGCGCCTCCAGCCCGGCCGGCGCCAGCTGCCCGGCGCCCTCGGGGCGGCCCCTGCCGTCCAGGCGGGCCCAGGAACCGTCGCCCTTGACGAGCAGGGTGTGGGTGCGGCCCGCGTAGCCGCCGGTGCGCGACACCCGGAGCAGGGTCTCGGCGGCGGCGGGGCCCGGTGGGGTGCCGCTCGGGGACCCGCTCGCGGGGCCGCTCGCGGACGGACCCGGGGCCGGGCCCGCGCCGGGGTCGCCGCCGGGCGTGACGGACCCGGTGGAGGGCCCCGGTGAGGGAGAC
>NZ_JANFAK020000170.1 GCF_024721315.2 Streptomyces sp. Isolate_45 | reverse complement strand
CGGACGCGATGCGTCCGCCGGGCCCCGGCCGTGGTCGTGGTAGGTACGGGCCCCCGCGTCCACGGGCCCGCCGTCAGGCCGCCCAACCGTCGAACTGCCGCCTGCCCAGGGTCCCGGCGATCTCCTCCGGGCCGGCGTCGCGCAGCGACTCGGCGATCTCCATGACGTACCGCCCGTACCCGGACTTCCCGAGGAACTTCCCCATCCGGTAGGCCTGCTCCGCGTCGATGTAGCCCATGCGCAGGGCGACCTCCTCGATGCAGGCGATGCGCAGGCCCTGGCGGTGTTCCAGGGTCTGGATGTACTGGCCGGCGTCGAGGAGCGAGTCGTGGGTGCCGGTGTCGAGCCAGGTGAAGCCCCGGCCGAGGTCCACCAGGTTGGCCTTGCCGCGGGCCAGGTAGTCCAGGTTGATGTCGGTGATCTCCAGCTCGCCGCGGGGTGAGGGGCGCAGGCCGCGGGCGATGGAGACGACGTCGTTGTCGTAGAAGTACAGGCCGGTGATGGCACGGTTGGAGCGGGGCTTCGCCGGCTTCTCCTCCAGGGAGATCAGGCGCCCCTGCTCGTCGGCCTCGCCGACGCCGTACCGCTCGGGGTCCCGTACCGGGTATCCGAAGAGGAGCGCGCCGTCGGTGTGCGGCATGTGGTCCTGGAGCAGCAGCGAGAACCCGGGGCCGTGGAAGATGTTGTCGCCGAGGACCAGCGCGACGGAGTCGTCACCGATGTGGTCCTCCCCGATGGTGAAGGCCTCCGCGAGCCCGCGCGGATGCTGCTGTTCGGCGTACGAGAGCTTGATGCCGAGGGCGCTCCCGTCGCCGAGCACCTCACGGAACTGGGGCAGGTCACGGGGCGACGAGATGATGAGGATGTCGCGGATCCCAGCCAGCATCAGGACCGACAACGGGTAGTAGATCATCGGCTTGTCGTAGACGGGCAGCAGCTGCTTGGACACCCCCAGGGTGATGGGGTAGAGCCGGGTGCCGCTGCCTCCGGCCAGAATGATTCCCTTCACTGATGGTCACCTCGCGTCGTCGTGGGGCCATGGCCGTCACGAGCCCATGGCCGTTCGAGGCTGCGCGGCAACGGTCGAGCGCGAGTCGAGACGTACCAGGACCGTTGTCCAGGTGGGCCGGGACGATCCTCCAGTGGTCCTCCGTCGAGCGGACTTCCAGCGGAGCTGGATGCGGCGGGGTCAGGGTTGGCCGCATTGCCACCCGCCTGGCGCGACGCCACCGACAAACAAGGAAGTGGTACGCATGCCGAGCCCGACGTCGGACTCCGATCTGCTGTTCAGGGCGGAGGAGTTGGCCTCCGTGGCGGTTCACTACGCGGACCGGGCCGACTCCGATCGCATGCTGTCGCGGACGGTGACCGACGGGATCGTCGACGCGGGTTTCGCCCGACGGTTCGTCCCCGCCCGCTGGGGCGGCGACGCCGGGTCGGCCTCCGGTCTGCTCGACGCGCTCGACGTCCTCGCCCAGGGGTGTACTTCCACCGCCTGGTGCGCCTCGGTCATCGCGGGTGCCGGGCGGATGGGGGCCTTCCTCCCCGAGGCCGGACAGGAAGAGCTGTGGGCGAGGGGCGCGAACACGCCCGTCGTGGGTGCGCTGATGCCGCGCGGCAGCGCCACCGCGGTCAACGGCGGCTGGCGGGTGACCGGCGAGTGGGACTTCACCAGCGCGGTCGGGTTCTCCGAGTGGGCCCTGGTGTGCGCGCTCGTGCCGCAGGACGGCGAACGCCAGGCACCGTGGTTCTTCGCCCTCCCCCGCCAGGACTACCAGGTCGCCGACACCTGGGCGTCCGTCGGGATGCGCGGCACCGGCAGCAACACGTTGCTCGCCGACAACGTTTTCGTCCCCTCGCACCGCGGGTTCGCCCGGCAGGACATGATCGAGGGGCGCAGCGTCGGTTCCGACGCCCGCTGTCACACTGCTCCGCTGCGCCTGCTCAGCGGGGTGCTGTTCGGGGCGCCGGCGCTCGGCGCGGCCCGGGCCGCGCTGCGCCTGTGGGCGGAGGGCTCGGGTGCCGGGACGGCCGGTGAGGACCGCGGGCTGCGGTTGTCGCTCGCCCGCTCGGTGATCGCCGTCGACGGGGCGGCGCTGCTGCTGGCGCGGGCCGCCCGGATCGCGGACGCACCGCGGGCGTCGGAGCTGGAGCTGGTGCGCAGCCCGGCCGACTGCGCGTTCGCGGTGGAGCAACTCGTCGACGTCGTGGAGCGGCTGCTGCGTTCCGCGGGCAGTGCGGCGCAGCTCGCCGGGCATCCGTTGCAGCGGATCTGGCGCGACGTGCACAGCCTGTCCAGCCACGTGGCGCTGGAATTCGATCCGGTCGGCGATGCCTACGGGTCACGGCTCGTGGATCCCGTCGACGGGCTCTGCTCCTCGTGACCCGCACTACAGATCAATTCGACGTGGGAGAACAGACATGAGCGGGGAAGACCGGCGTACCGTCACGGTGATCGGCGCGGGCACCATCGGACTGGGCTGGATCGCCCTGTTCCTGGGCCACGGGCTGAACGTACGGGTCAACAGTCGGCGCGAGGACGCGCCGCGGATCGTGGCCGAGGGGCTGGAGCTCTTCGCGCCGTACCTGCCCGACGGCTGCGCGGATCCGGCGGGCTTCGCGGAGCGCCTCAGCTTCGAGCCGGACCTGGAACGGGCGGTGGCGGACGCCGACGTCGTCGTGGAGAACGCTCCGGAGAACCTGGAGCTGAAGCAGGAGCTGTACGAGCGGATCGGCAGGGCCGCCCCGGCGGGGGCGCTGTTGTTGTCGTCCACCTCCACCTTGAACCCCGACGACATGGGCGCGCGGATGGCCGACTCGGCGCGGCTGGTCGTGGGTCACCCCTTCAACCCGCCGCACGTGGTGCCGTTGGTGGAGGTCGTGGCCGGGGAGCGGACCTCGGCCGCGGCCGTCGAGGAGGCGGTCGCGTTCTTCGAGTCGGTCGGCCGGGTGCCGGTCGTGCTGCACAAGCCGCTGATGGCGTTCGCGGCGAACCGCTTGCAGTCGGCGCTGCTGCGCGAGGCCGTCCACCTGGTGCGCGAGGGCGTCGTCACGTTGGAGGAACTCGACCGTGTGGTCACGCACTCGATCGGGCTGCGCTGGGCGACGGTCGGCCCGTTCCTCGCCTTCCACCTGGGCGGCGGCCAGGGCGGTCTGCGCAAGTGGCTGGGCACGCTCGGTTCCGGTCTGGAGCGCGGCTGGGAGCAGCTCGGCCGGCCGTCGATGGACCCCGAGACCGTGGAGTCGCTGATCGAGCAGGCGGAGAAGGCGTACGGGGCGAAGACGTACGAGGAGCACGTGCGCGAGCGCGACGCGAAGCAGACCGCGATCCTGCGTTCCCTCGCCGAGGTGTCGGAGCGGAAGTGAGGTGCCGGCGCCGTCGGGCGCCGGTGTGACGGGACGAGTCCCGGTTCGGCCCGCGGGCCGTACCGGGACTCTCGCGTTCGCGGGTGCGCGCGGTCAGGCGCCGCTACTCGTGGCGACCTGCTCGCGCTGTTCGGTGCGGTCCTGTGCGGGGACCCGGGGCGGGGTGGACTTGTGCGGCAGGGGGCTGAGCAGGCGCGCCTGGAGCTGCTTGAGCTCCAGCGAGGGCTCCAGGCCGAGTTCGTCGGCGAGCAGCCGGCGTACGTTCTGGTAGGCCTGGAGGGCCTCCGCGCGGCGGCCCGCGGCGCCGAGGGCGCCGATCAGCTGGCCGTGGAACCATTCGTTGAGCGGGTAGTCGTTGATGAGCTTGCGGAGCTCCGGTATGGATTCGCGGTGCCAGCCGAGCCGCTCCTCGCACTCGATGCGGATCTCGAACGCCCGGATGCGCAGTTCTTCCAGGTGCACGATGTGGCCCGTGAGCATGTCGCCCGCGGGGAAGTTCGACAGGGCCGGGCCGCGCCACAGGTCGAGGGCCTCGCGGACGGTCCGCAGGGCGCCGAGTGCGTCGCCGTCGCTCAATTCCATACGGGACTGGGCGACGAGCTTCTCGAATATCCGGATGTCGATCTCGGAATCCTCGACCTGGATCGCGTATCCGGGTGCGCTGGTGACGATCAGGGACCGGCCGGCGGGTGCCAGCGACTCGTTCGCGAACATCCTGCGTGCGTGGTAGACGTACGTCTGGAGCGTCGTGACCGCGCTGCGCGGCGGGCTTTCGCCCCAGAGTTCTTGGATGAGGGCGTCGGCCGTGACGATCTCGTTGGGCCGTGTGAGCAGCAGTGCGAGCGTCTGACAGACCTTCGGGGTGCCCGGGCGGTAGATCCTGCCGTCGTCCGCGACGATCTCGAAGGGTCCAATGAGATTGAAACGCATGGAATGTAACTCCTCGTCAGCAAGACAACGGCAATTTCAGAGCGGTCGTCGACGGAGTCGGGAAAGCAATGGGCCGTCCGCCTGCAATTATAAAAAGTCTCTTGTAGGACGAATATGCGCGTCAACCGGACACATGTCAGAATGCCGTCAATTTGCGTCACGACCCGGCGCCCTGAGCACAGTTTTCTTTTCCTTGTGTCAGAACCGAAAAAAATGCGGCCGCCCCGCCGGATTCCTCCGGCGGGGCGGCCGCGGTCGGTGACCGGTCTCCGACCGGTCCGCCACTACTCTCCGAGCAGGTATCGGATGTGCTTCACCAGCTCGCCGATGTCGGGCGTGCGCAACAGGCTGTAGTGGTCGGCGTCGAGGTCGATGACCGTCGGCGGCGTGGCCGAGTAGCCGCTGCTGTTCTCGATGAACGAGTAGTCGTCACCCCGGGCCTTGAAGATGGTCACCGGCGCGGTGAGGGTGCGCTCGGCCAGCTCGTGGAACGAGTACTCGAACTCGTACGTCTGGCCCACGACGTCGATGATGCGCTTCGCGAGGTCGACGTCGATGCCCTTGAGCTCGCCGATGAACTCGGCGAAGGACTGCTCGTCCTTGCCGACCTCCAGGCACTTCTCCAGGTCCGGGCCGCTGATGCTGCCGGTGAACACGGAGAACAGGATCGTCGTGTACGCCTTGTTCGCGTACGAGGCCTCACGGCCGTACTGGGCGCCGTTCTCGGCGCGCACCGCCGGCGATCCCGGGGCGATCAGGAAGAGGTTCTCGACCGTCTCGCCCGCCTGCTCCAGCTGGTAGGCGGTCTCGAAGGCGACCCGGGCACCGAAGGAGTAGCCCCACAGGGTGTAGGGGCCGCTCGGCTGGAGCTCCTTGATGGCCGCGATGTCGGCCGCGGCCATCTCGCCGATGCTCGCGTACGGGCTCTCGCCCTCGTTGATCCCGTGTGCCTGGATGCCGTAGAACGAGCGGCCCAGGCCGATCTCGCCCGCCAGGGTGCGCAGGTTCATCGGGTAGCCGCCCAGGCCCGGCCAGCACAGCACCGGCCGGCCGGTGCCCTCCTGGTGCAGTCGCACCAGGCGGGAGGACTCCTGCGCGACCTCGCGCTCCAGGCGCCGGGCGAGCTTCTCGACCGTCGGGGACTCCAGGACGCTCTGCAGCGGCAGGGAGACGCCCAGGCGCGAGTTGAGCTCGCGGATCAGGCCGACGGCGATCAGCGAGTTGCCGCCCGACTCGAAGAAGTCGTCCTGGACCGAGACGCTCTCGCGGCGCAGGGACTTCGCCCAGACCTCCGCGATCTCCTTCTCGGTCTCGGTGCGCGGGGCGACGAAGGGACGCTCCACGAGCTCGGCGTTGACCTGGTCGGAGGCGGCCAGCGCCTTCCCGTCGATCTTGCCGTTGGCCGACAGCGGCAGCCGGTCGAAGACCACGACCCGGTTCGGGATCATGTAGTCCGGCAGGAAGCTGACGAGGTCGTCACGGATCATCTCCGCCGGACCGCGCATGTGGACGGTGTCCTCGCGCATGCCCTCGTGGCCGAGCTGCTCGTCGCTGACGCGACCGCCGACGAAGAAGTACGACGGGCCGCTCGGCACGCCGCGCTCCGTCAGGACGGTGTCCATCCGGCGCGCCGCGGGCAGCGGGTTGCCGGTCTTGGAGCTGTAGCCGGAGGACATGAAGCCCAGGCCGAGCCCGTTCATCATCAGGTGCTGGAGCTTCTTGCCGAGGGTGACGTAGTGCATCCACGCCTCGGGCGCCCGGCTGACGACCGTGATGCCGAAGCTCGCGGCCTCGTACACCGACTGGTTGATCGCGATGACGTGCTTCTTGAGGACGACGTCGTCCGAGAAGCGGGTGAGCGCGCCGTCGGCGTAGCGGTACTGGCCGGCGGGCAGGCCCGCGACCTTGGCGCCGTGCGTCTGGAGGTAGACCTCGGCGTGGTCCTCGCGCTGCCCGGCGTGCGGGACCAGCTCGAAGGTGCCCAGGTAGAAGTCCTCCTCCGGCACGTCGAGGCGCTCGCGGACGGCGGGCTCGTAGCCCAGGTCCCGGATGTCGAGGCCGTACGCGGGCAGCACCTGCTCGAACAGGCCGACGATGTGCCCGGTCTCGATCTCCAGGACTTCCTGGATGTTGTTCTTGTAGACCGGCTCGATGCCGCCCTTCTTGCCCATGAAGTGGACGTGGGCGGTGGGCCGGCCGGTCGGGGTCTTCTCGCTGATGAGGACCAGCTGGTGACGCACCGGCTGGTAGTAGTAGTAACCGGGCTTCAGCCCGGCGACGCCCTCCAGCTCGAAGTACATCTGCGTCGCGTACAGCGCGCCCGGGGAGGCGTAGCCGTACTTGGGGAGCAGCCGCTCCTCGCTGACGTACTGGCCGAACCAGCGCAGGATCTGGCCCAGTTCGGCGGGCGCCAGGTCGGCGGCCTTGCGCGAGTAGGCCGAGGCGACCTGCGCGCCGAGCAGTTCCAGCAGGGTGGCCTCGGTGACCGGGCCGCCCTCGAAGAAGCGGTACGTCTTGCGGGCGAACACCCGGCCGCGCTGCTCCGGGGTCGCCTGGGCGCCGGGCAGGTCGTACGTGGCGCGTCCGGCCAGCTCCGAGTCGTCGCGCAGGCCCGGGTTGGACAGCTGTGCCTTGACCTGGAGCTTGCTCTTCTTCGAGGCGTGGTGGGAGCCGTGGTTGCCCTGGTCCATCAGGGCGGCTTCCTTCTCGCTCAGCTCGACGCAGGCGATCAGGTTCTGGAAGCCGGTACGGCCGTCGTTCTTGACGATGACGGCGGCGTTGCGGACCCAGTCGTGGTTCTCGATCGCCAGGGAGATCTCGTCCAGCTCGACGCGGTAGCCGCGCAGCTTGACCTGGTTGTCGGCGCGGCCGGCGAACTGCACGGTGCCGTCCGGGTTCCACTGGCCCAGGTCGCCCGTCTTGTACAGGCGCACGGGCGGGGCGCCCTCTGTGAGCTCGACCTCCAGGAAGCGCTCGGCGGTCAGGTCGGGGCGGTGCAGGTAGCCGCGCGCCAGCTGGACGCCGGATATGTACAGCTCGCCGATCTCGCCGACGCCGATGGGCGACAGGTCCTTGTCGAGGATGTGGTACCCGGTGCCGTTGACGGGGCTGCCGATGGAGATGGACTGCGGTCCCTCGTCCAGGGCGGCCGGGTCGACGGTGTACGAGGACGAGTTGATGGTGCACTCGGTCGGCCCGTACAGGTTGATCAGGGCGCGGCCCGGCATCTCCTGCGTGGCCTGGGTCGCCAGGATGCGGGAGAGGGCCTCGCCGCCGCTGAAGATCTGCTGCAGCGAGGTGCAGGTGGGGAACTTCTCGGTGTCGATGAGGCCCTGGAGCAGCGTCGGAACGCACTGGAGGGAGGTCACGCCGTGCTTGACGATGGTCTCGATGAGGCCCTCGGGGTCGGCGTAGACGCCGGGGGCGCCCATGACGACGGTGGTGCCGTTGGCCGGGGAGAGGATCTCCCACTGCGCGGCGTCGAAGCTCATCGGGGTCTTCTGCAGGACGACCTTGGAGCGGTCGATGCCGTGCGCCTCGCGGAGCCAGCCGAGCTGGCTGACGATCGAGTCGTGCTCGATCATCACGCCCTTGGGCTTGCCGGTGCTGCCGGAGGTGTAGATGACGTAGGCCAGGCTGTCCGGGCGCGCGCCCGTCGCCGCGGCCGTCGGGAGCCCGTCGGGCACGACGAACGCCTCGGACTCGCGCAGCGTGATGACGGTGACGTCCTTCGGAGCCAGCTCGCGGAGCCGGGACACCAGGCGCTGCTGGACCAGGATGATCTTCGCCTGGCTGTTCTCGATCATGTAGCGCAGCCGGTCCTCCGGGTACTCCGGGGACAGCGGCAGGTAGGCGCCGCCGGCGGACAGGATGCCCCAGGCGCCGATCATCAGGTCGAGCGAGGGCTCGACGAAGAGGCCGACGCAGTCGTCCGCCGAGACGCCGAGGTGTCTGAGGTAATCGGCCAGTCCTGAGCTCCTGGCGGCCAGTTCCCGGTAGGTGAGCTTGTCGTCACGGTAGATGACGGCGGTCGCGTCCGGGTGCTCGGCGACCCGCTCTGCGAGCAGGCCCGGCAACGTCTTGGTCCCGCGAAGGGTGGGCTCGAGCACGCTGGTCTCCTGAAGAGTCATTTCCCGCTTCCTTACTTTCCGTTGTGGAACAGCGGGCGTGCTCGGACGCCCGCGCCCACCGGGCTCCGGCGTTGCGGCGGGCCCGGTGGTGCGACGGCTCACCGTTCGTGGGGGGACCTCCGCGCGAGGCGGACGCCGCGGTGCGGTGAACCGTCAGAAGCCGAGGTGGCGACTCGGCGAGGAGAAACCGAAGAGCGGGGGCGCCGGGCCGTGGCCGCGGCGCCCGGTGGGAGCGGATCGGCAGGCGGGTGCGCCTGTTTTCCCGTACGGACGGACGGGCCCCCGTCGGCCCGCCCGTCCGGGCGGTCACCGGCCTTGCAGCAGCCGGGTCACCGATCCGTTCTCGAACACCTCACGGGACGCGCTCGCGATGAGCGGGGCGATCGACAGGACGGTGACCTTGTCCAGTCCGAGGGCCCCGGGCACCGGGAGGGTGTCCGTGAAGACGAACTCGCTGACGCGCGAGTTCTTCAGCCGGTCCGCGGCGGGCCCGGAGAGCACGCCGTGGGTGGCCGCCACGATGACGTCCCGCGCGCCCTGCGCGAACAGGGCGTCGGCCGCGGCACAGATCGTGCCGCCGGTGTCGATCATGTCGTCGACCAGGACGCAGACCCGGTCGCGGACGTCGCCGACGACCTCGTGGGCCGTGACCTGGTGGGCCACGTCCTTGTCGCGCCGCTTGTGGACGATGGCCAGCGGCGCCCCCAGCCGGTCGCACCAGCCGTCCGCCACGCGCACGCGGCCGGCGTCGGGCGAGACCACCGTGAGGGACTCGCGGTCCACCTTGGCGCCTATGTAGTCCGCGAGGACCGGCATGGCGAAGAGGTGGTCGACGGGGCCGTCGAAGAAGCCCTGGATCTGGTCCGCGTGCAGGTCGACCGTGAGGATCCGGTCCGCGCCGGCGGTCTTGAGCAGGTCCGCCACCAGGCGGGCCGAGATGGGCTCCCGGCCGCTGTGCTTGCGGTCCTGCCGCGCGTATCCGTAGAACGGCAGGATCACCGTGATGCTCCGCGCGGAGGCCCGCTTCAGCGCGTCGATCATGATGAGCTGTTCCATGATCGACTTGTTGATGGGGGCCGTGTGGCTCTGGACCACGAAGCAGTCGGCGCCGCGCACGGAGGCGTGGTAGCGGATGTAGATCTCGCCGTTGGCGAAGTCGATCGCCTTCGTCGGGACGAGCGTCGTACCGAGCTCGGCCGAGATGGCCTCGGCGAGCCCGGGGTGCGCCCGCCCCGAGAAGAGCAGCATCTGCCCGGAGTCGCTCACGCCGCGCCGGCCGCGGCGTGCGTCGGGTAGTCGGTGTAGCCGGTGTGGTCGCCGCCGTACCACTTGGTCGTGTCGTCCTGGGCCAGCGGGGCGTCGGTGCGCAGGCGCTCGACCAGGTCCGGGTTGGCGATGAAAGCCGAGCCGAAGGCGATGGCGCAGCCGACGCCGGTCTCCAGCGCCTCGGTGGCGATGGCCTTGGAGACCGCGACGCCGTTCTCCGGGTGCGGGCACAGGATGATCGTGCCGGTCCACTGGGCGCGCAGGGCCGCGGTGTGGTCGCGGTCGCCGCCCTCCAGGAGGTGGATGAAGGCGATGGGCGGCAGGGCCGCGACGAGCGCCTCGTAGATGGCCCGGGTGTCGCCCTCGACGATGTCGTTGTACGGGTTGGCCGGCGAGATGCGCACGCCGACGCGGTCGGCGCCGATGCGCTCGGAGACCGCCTCGATCACCTCGATCGCGAAGCGGACGCGGTTCTCGATCGGGCCGCCGTACTGGTCGGTGCGCCGGTTCGAGTTCTCCGCCAGGAACTGGTGGAGCAGGAATCCGTTGCCCGCGTGGACCTCGACCCCGTCGAAGCCGGCCTCGATCGCGTTCTGCGCGGCGTCGGCGAACTCCTTGACGACCTCGGCGATCTCCTCGACCGTCAGCGCGCGCGGCTCCGGGTAGTCCAGCGGGCCCGCGGGACCGTAGGCCTGGCCGGCCGCGGTGACCGCGGACGGGGCGACGGACCGGTGGCCGCTCGGGTACAGGTCCGGGTGGCCGATGCGGCCCGCGTGCATGAGCTGCGCGACGATCTTGCCGCCGGCCGCGTGCACCGCCTCGGTGACGGGCTTCCAGGACTCGACCTGGGCCTCGGAGTGCAGGCCCGGGCTGTTGCCGAAGCCCTGACCGACGACGCTGGGCTGGACGCCCTCGCTGATGATGAGGCCGGCGCCGGCCCGCTGGCCGTAGTAGGTGGCCATCAGGTCGGTGGCCAGGCCTTCGGCGGTGGCGCGGTTGCGGGACATGGGTGCCATGACCACTCGGTTGCTCAGGGCCAGCTTCCCCAGAGTGACCGGCTCGAACAGCTTCTCGGACATGTGACTCTCCAGATTCGGGTCAACGCGTGGTACGGAGTGGAGCGGGAACGCCGGAGGGCGCGGCGGATCAGCCGCCCGCGCGCTCGGCGAGGTGGCGGGAGTGCGCGACGGCGAGGCGACCCGCCGCTTCGGCGCAGGTGGCGAGGACGGCCATGTTGGCGCGGGCGGACCGGCCGTCGGTGGCGGCGTCGACGGCGCGCATCAGGTACTTGGTGATGCCCTGGCCGGAGACCCCGTCGCGGGTGGCCTCGGCGACGGCGGCCCGGATGGCCGTGTCGACCTCGCCCGAGTCGATGGCGTCCTCCTCACGGACCGGGGTCGTGATGAGGAAGGAGCTGTTGTTGCCGAGCGCCCAGTGGGCCTCGATGGCGCGGGCGATCTGCTCCTCGTCGTCCAGGCGGTGGGGCGCCCGGTGGCCGCTCGTTCGGCAGTAGAAGGCGGGGAAGTCGTCCGAGCGGTAGGCGACGACGGGGACGCACTGCGTCTCCAGGTACTCCAGCGTCAGGCCGAGGTCGAGGATCATCTTCGCGCCCGCGCAGACGACGGCGACCTTGGAGCGGGTGAACTGGATGAGGTCCGACGAGACGTCCCAGGTCTCCTGGGCGCCCCGGTGCACACCGCCGATGCCGGCGGACGAGAAGAAGGGGATCCCCGCGAGCTCGGCCGCCACGACGGAGGTCGCCACCGTGGTGGCGCCCAGTCCGCCCTGCGCGAGGACGACGGGCATGTCCCGGCTGGACACCTTGGGGATGCCCGGCAGGGAGGCGAACCGCTCGACGTCGGACTCCGACATGCCGACCCGGATCTCGCCGGCCTCGATGCAGATCGTCGCCGGCACGGCGCCACCGGCCCGTACGGCGTCCTCCACCTTGCGGGCGGTGGCCGCGTTGTCCGGGTAGGGCAGGCCGTGCGTGATGACGTTGCTTTCGAGGGCGACGACGGCCCGGCCTTCGTGGAGGGCCTCGCGGACCTCCTCGGTGTAGACGACGGGGATGCCGCTGCTTGCGCTCATCGGGGCTCTCTCAACTCTCGTTCCAGTAGCCGGGCGCCTTGAGGAGCAGATCCCGGCGGGCCGCAATCTCGTCGAGGACCTGGGTTTCCCAGTCCTCCGGTGTGACCGGCTCCAGGGAGATCGAGACGGTGTCCTCGCCGGTGGCGAAGGTCCGCGTCACGGCGGCGGTGACCGCCTCGTCGATCTCCCTGAGCTGCTCGGCCGTGAAGTTCCTCGGGTAGTGCCTGACGTGGATGTGGGGCACGGACTCGGTCCTCTCACGGGTCGTCGTGGGTGGGAGGCACACCGCGGACGGGGGAGGCCGCGGTGTGCCGACCACCACTCCGCGTCCGGCCCGGGGGCAGGCCGGCGTGGAGCTCGGGGGCGGGAAGCAGGCCGGTCAGGCCTGTACGGATTCCCGCGTGTTGGTCGGGGTGGGCTCGGTGTCCGGCTCGGACTTCGGCTCCGGCTTGTTCCTGCCGCCCCGGGGCTGGGCCAGGATGACGGCCGCGACCACGGTCAGGGCGCCGGCGATCTGGAGCGGCGACAGCGCCTGGTCGAGGACGAAGTAGCCGAGCAGGGTGGCCGCCAGGGGCGAGGCGAAGCTCAGGAACGAGACGGCCAGGGCGGGGAGCCGCTGCACGCCGCGGAACCAGATGGCGTAGGCGAACAGGGCCCCGATGATGCCGAGGTAGGCGAAGCCCCAGAGGTTCTCGGCGGTGATCTCGTCGGGCAGTCCCTCGCCGATCAGGGCGATCGGGAGCAGGACCAGACCGCCGACGGTCAGCTGCCAGCCCGTGAAGGGCAGCAGGCCGACGCCCTCGGGGCGGCCCCAGCGCTTGGTGAGCACGATGCCGGAGGCCATGCTGACGGCGCCCAGCAGGCCCGCCACGACACCCGTCGTGTTGAGGCCGGCGTTCGGCTGGAGGACGAGCAGGGCCACGCCGGCCGCGCCGAGCGCACAGGCGGCCACGTGGACCGGCTTGATCTTGTCCTTCAACAGGAGCGCGCCCAGCAGCAGCACCAGCATCGGCTGGATGGACATCACCAGGGCCGCGACGCCGCCGGGCAGGTTGTAGGCCGCCACGAAGAGGAGGTAGAAGAAGGCGCCGATGTTCAGGACGCCCAGGACCAGGGCCCGCCACCACCAGATGCCGCGCGGCAGGGTCCGTCCGATCAGCACCAGGATCAGGCCGGCGGGCAGGGCCCGCAGCAGCGATGCCAGCAGCGGCCGGTCGGCCGGCAGGAACTCGGTGGTGACCAGGTAGGTCGAACCCCAGATCGCCGGCGCCAGCGCGGTGAGCGCGGAGTCCGTCAGCGTGCGGCTGGTCCTCATCGGACCACGGCCGAGTCGGTCGTGCCGAAGTAGCGGTCGCCGAAGTCGCCGATGCCCGGGATCATGAACGCGTTCTCGTTCAGGCGCTGTTCGACCGAGGAGGTGACGATCTTGACGGCCGGGTGCACGCGGTGCACGGCCTCGATCCCCTCGGGCGCGGCGATGAAGTTCACGAAGACGATGTTCTCCTCGCGCACTCCCGCCTCCAGCAGCACCTCGATGGCCGCGTTGGCGCTGCCGCCGGTGGCGAGCATCGGCTCCAGGAGCAGGATGTGCCGCTCGGCGATGTCGTCCGGCAGGTTCTTGTAGAAGAGGTGCGGGAGCTTGGTGGTCTTGTCCCGCTGGATGAGGATCTTGCCGACGCGGACGTCGGGCACGACGGTGCGCAGCTCGTCCAGCATGGAGTCGCCGGCCCGGATCACGGGCACCGCGCACAGCTTCGCGGCGAACTTCAGTCCGTCGTAGGTCTCGCCGACCGGCGTGGTGGCCTCGTGCTTGTCGAACGGCAGCTGGTCGAGCGCCGATTCCAGGAGGAGGCGGATGATGCGCCGGGAGTAGAACACGAAGTCCGCGCGGGACGCACCGCGGTCGCGGATGATCGTGTGCATGGCCCGCAGCTGGTTGGTCTGCGGCAGCGGGTGGACGTTGTGGTGGCCGGTCGCCATGAGAACCTGCTTCTCGTCGGTCGGTGGAGACGGGCTGCGGCCCGGCCCCGGGGCCCCGCGAAGGGCCCCCGGGCCGCCACAGCCACGTGGTCGGGAGGTGCCGCCGGGATCAGGAAGCGATCTCGGCGAAGGCGCGGCGCGACTCGGCCACGAACTTCGCGACCTTGGCGCGGTCCTTGCGGCCGTCGGGGCCCTCCAGGAGGCTGTGGGCGTCGACGGCGGCGGGCTTGACGAAGCGGATCGCGTCGGCGACGTTCTCCGGGCTCAGACCGCCGGCCATCATCAGGGGCTTGGGCGAGCGGCGGACGAGCTCCGCGCTGACGTTCCAGTCGTGGGTGAGGCCGGTGGCGCCCTTGGCGCCGGTGGCCGGGTTGAAGGTGTCGGTGATGAACATGTCCACCCACTCGGCGACGTCGTCGACGAGCTGGAGCAGCTCCTCGGCGTTGTCCTCCTTCACGACCAGGCTCTTCAGCACGTACAGGTCGGGGCGGTTGGCCTTGAGCTTGCGCAGCTGCTCCGGCTCCACGTCACCGTGGAGCTGGACGGCCTTGACACCGAGCTGGGTCGTGAACGCGCTGATCTCGTCCGCGTCCGTCAGGTAGCTGATGAGGACGCCCTCCTGAGGGGCGGTGAGGCCGGCGATGATCTCCGTGGCCGCGGCCTCGGATATGTCGTCCTTGCCCGACGGGAGGCGGAGCGGGAAACCGAACCAGTCGACGCCCTCCTCGGCCAGCAGCTTGGCCTCTTCGGCGTCGATGATTCCGGCGACCTGCACCAGGTCCTTCACGTCACTCATGTGTGTTCCTTTTCGGGATGAATCATGCTGAATCAAGCGGGTACCGGCAGAACGAGTGGACGTGTCCCTGTGATGACGGATTTCGTTACACGTCACGGGATGCTCACGAAAAGCCTCGTAGGTACCGATCCACCGGTCAACGGGCTTTATGTCAGATCCACGTCAACCTTGTTCAGGTCCGGGTCAGGGCCCGTCAGGACCGGACCGCGGACGACGTTCCGGGCCAGTAGGCGTTCTTCCAGGAAGGACAGGACACGCAGGTGGTAGGAACGGGCGGCCCACCCCAGGCTGATGTTGTGGCCGGCGTCGGGCTGGCGGACCACCTCAGTGGACGCCATCGACAGCGGAGCGAGTAATTCCTCCACCGCGGCCGGATCGTGCCTCCACCATTGCTCCTGCTCGGCGAAGGTGAAGCGGACGGGAACCCGGATCCGGGCGGCGAGGCCGGGGTACGCCGCGGGCCACTCCAGGATCTCCCGGGCCTCCACCGCCGGTACGGGCCGCAGCAGTTCCTGCCCGAGCCGGAAGGCGTCGGGCGGGTAGAACCGCAGCGCCCCCCAGTGCCGGCGCCACTGCACGGGGCCGCCGGAGCCGGGCAGCGCGGCGCGATCCACGGCCAACCGCCGGGCGATCCCGGAGACGTCGACGCCGAGCAGCGGGCCGACGACCGGGCCCGTGGGCGACCGGTCCGGACCCGGCCCGCCCGCGCCGAGGGCGGCGGCGGTGGACAGGGCGAGGCGGCCGCCGTTGGAGTGGGCGACGAGAAGCAGGCCCGCGCCGATGTCGCGCGCGCGGGCGAAGCCCTCCAGGGCGGCGAGCAGGGTGGCGGTCTGTCCCGCCAGGTCCTGCCCCTCGGGCAGCACCGCGGCCGAGGCCCCGTACCCGGGCCGGTCCAGGGCGAGGACGGCGTGGCCGAGCGAGGCGCCGAGTTCCAGCAGGGAGAGACCGGGCCGGGCCCGGCTGTCGAAGTACCCCGCGCTCATCCCGGCGCCGTGCAGGGCGACGACCAGGGCCCGGGGCGCGTCCCCCGGGGGCAGGGCGAGCAGCCCGGACAACGGGATCCCGCCCCCGTCGAGGGTGACGGCCCGGATCCCGGGCGCACCGGGCGGCGGTGAGGGGGCCATGCGGAAACCTCCTGGCGGTACGGGCGGACGGGGTGGGAGCGGGTCAGCGGCCGCGGCGCGCGGACCGCCCGCGGGCGACGGCGAGCCCCCACCGGGCCCGGCGGCGCAGGAGCGTGGTCATCGTCGGCGCGCACGGCCGCGCCGCCGCGTGCGCGGATTCGCGTACGGGGTCCCGGGCCGGAACCCAGTAGCCGGCGATCTGCACGGCGTTCACCGGGTTCTCACAGCCGGGCTCCGGCGAACTCGGGCAGACGGTCGCCGGAGTCCCACACGACGTGGTAGGCGACGCGGTTCAGCCGCCAGCCGGAGTCGGTGCGCACGGCGGCGGCCACGCAGTGGCCCCCGACGTCGAAGTTCCGCGCGGAGCGGTCCCCGTCGTGGTGGACGTGGAAGGTGAGCTGCTGCACGCGCAGGGTGGCCCGGTCGGCGTCGAGGACGATGGAGTGGTTGGAGGCGAGGTGGTGCGAACGCGCCCAGCGCGCCCCCGCCTCCCGCTGGAAGGCGGTGAAGCCCCCGATCCCCTCGGACGTGCCGATCGGGAAGGTGAAGGTGACGTCCTCGGTGAACAGTTCGGCGAAGCGGGTGACGTCGGGCTCGGCCTCCCCGTACGTGTCGAGGGCGGTGACGTACCGGTCGAACAGGTCGCGCAGGTCGGCGCGGTCGCGCAGGATCCTCACCTGCTCGCGCAGGTCGGCGATGTCGTCGTGGGTCGAAGGCATGACCTCTCCAGAAGTGCGGAGTACATGGACGGGGGGCGCGACGGACCGTGGTCCGCCGCGCCCCCCGGCGGGGTGGGCGCCTAATAAGAACCGCGCGCTCCGCGTGTTAGGGGAGCCCAGTTCAGCCAGGCGGACCAAGAACCTTTGAGGGC
>NZ_JANFAK020000169.1 GCF_024721315.2 Streptomyces sp. Isolate_45 | reverse complement strand
CTTTTTTTAATAGGTGTGATGTTCGTATCTGGCGCACGGCCCCGGGCGCCCGGCCCCTCCCGGGTCGGTCCCCGCACGGGACCGATCCGCGGCCCGGCCCTCAGGCGATGCCGGGCAGGCTCAGGTCCCACAGCCGGGCGGGCAGGTCCCGGCGTCGTTTGACCTGCAGCTTGCGGTAGATCCGGGTCAGGTGCTGTTCGACCGTGGACACGGTCACGTACAGCTTGGTGGCGATCTCCCGGTTGGTGTGTCCGCGCGCCGCGAGGAGCGCCACCCGGGCCTCCGCCTCGGACAGCACCTCGGCCTCGCTCGGCGGTTCCGCCTCGCGTCCGGTGACGGGGGCGGGCTCTCCGTCGCCCTGTCCCGGTGTGAACTCCTGGCACAGTGGCTGCGCCCCGCACGACTTGGCCACGTGCCAGGCCTTGCGGACGAGCATCCGGGCTCGGTTGAAGTCCCCCGCCGCCCGATAGGCGCTTCCCAACTCGCCTAGGCTTCTGGCCAGTTGGAGCCTGTCTTCGCCCTGTTCCAGGACTTCCACGGCCTCGGTGAGTCGCTTGAGGCGATAGCCGAGGTCGCCGCTGGTGCGGGCGAGCGCGAACAGCACGGGCCCTCGCGGCCGGCTGCCGGCCGGGCCCGTCTCACGCCGGCGCTGTTGCTCGACGTACTCCCGGGCCCGCGGCAAGTTGCCGATGGCCAGCCACGCCTCGGCGGCGTCCAGCCGCCACGGCACCGGCTCCGCGGCTTCCATGCCCCAGGCCTGCATCAGCTCGCCGCAGGTGAGGAAGTCGCGCAGGGCGGCGTGGTAGCGGCCGGTGGCGAGGTGGCAGCGGCCGCGGGCGCGCAGGTAGTGCAGCCCGGTCCGGGTTTCCAGCATCGTCTCGGGCACCGGTTGTTCGAGCAGGCCCATGGCCTCTTCGAGGTTGCCCATCCGGGTCTCGGCCTCGATGAGAACACCCAGCGGCAGGGCGATGCCCACGCCCCAACACGGCACGGATATCAGGGACATGGCCTGGCGGGCCTGGGCGGCGGCGCCCGGCAGGTCGCCCTGGCGCAGGGCGACCTCGGCCCTGACCGCGCCGAGGACGGCCTGCCAGGTCGGCGCGTTGCTGGTGGCGCACTCGCCGAGCAGCCGGTCGATCCAGGTGAGCGCGAGGTCGAGGCGGCCCGCGTAGACGAGGGCCAGTACGGCGAGGACGAGGGAGGTGAGGGTGCGGTCGCTGAGGTGGTAGCGCTGCAGGACCCGGGTGGCCTCGGCGACGGCCGCCTCGCCCTGGCCGCCGCGCAGCGCGGTCCGCATCGCCTCGGCGGCCGGGACGTGGGCGTCGTCGGGCATGTCGTGGGATGCGGCGCGGCCGTCGGCCGGCGCACGGGTGGCGTCGGGCGCGGTGGTGTCGGGGGCGGTGGTGTCGGGGGCTCCGGAGGGGGTGAAGACGTCCCGCACCGGAGGGCTGATCAGGGACAGCCAGTTCTGCGCGGCGGCGAGGGTGCCGGATTCGTAGACGAAGGGCCGGCCGGCGTTGCGGGCCTGGTCGGCGGCGGTCTGCAGGCCGTGTATCGCCTCGGCGGCCTGGCGGGCCTCGCCCATCCAGGCCAGGCAGGACACGGCGTGCAGGAGGTCCCGGTCGGTGAGCCGGCCGGCGCAGAATTCCCGGGACAGCTGTCGCAGGTGGCCCTCGGCGGCGGCCGGGCTGCTGCGCCAGACGATGCTGACGAGGCGGGACTTCAGGGCGGTGCGACGGGACCCCTCCGGGCACGAGTCGACGGCCAGTTCCCCGCACCGCAGCGCGAGTTGGGGATCGTCCTCGACGAGGGCGTACTCGGCGGCCTCCTGGAGGACGGGGATCGCCCACCCCTCCACCGGCTTGCGGGCGGCGAGGAGGTGCCGGGCGACGTCGAGGGCGGCCGCCCCTTCCTGGTGCAGCAGTCGCGCGGCGCGCTGGTGCAGCGCGGACAGCGCGCCGGGCGGGGTCGCGGTGAGTACGGCGGCGCGGGTCGCGGCCTCGCGGAACGCTCCGTCGCGCAGGATCCCGCACCGGCCCAGGTCCTGGAGCGCCAGTTCGGCGGTCTTGACGTGGACGTCGGTGATGCGGCTGAGCAGGGCGGGCGGGCAGGCGTCGCCGAGTACGGCGACGCCGCGGGCGACGGCCGGCATCTCGGGGTCGCCGCGGTGGAGGCAGTCGAGCACCGCACGCTCGAAGGTCTCGGCGGGGACGAACGGCTGGAACGGCTCACTGTCGCCCAGGGCGGCCAGGCCGTCCTCCAGCAGGGCCTTGACCAGCAAGGGGTTTCCGCCGGTGGCCTCCTGACAGTCGACGGACAGCCGCTGGGCGGCGGTGGAGAAGTGCCCGGCCAGGAGGCGGCCGATGCCGTCCGCGCTGAGCAGCGGCAGCCGGATGCTGGTGCAGTTGGGCTGGCGCTTGAGTTCGGCGTGGAAGTCGAGTTGGGCGGGCAGCAACCGGACGGCCTCGGTCAGCACGATGAGGACGCCCGCCTGCCGGACCCGTCGCGCCAGGCACAGCAGGAACGCGCGGGAGAGTTCGTCGCCGTGGTGGACGTCGTCGACGGCGATGACGACGGTTCGGCCGCGGGCGATCCGCAGGAGCGAGGCGCAGACGTGGGGCAGGACGCGCATACCGGCTTCGACGGCGCCCGCCGCGTCCTGGGCGCCCTCGGCCTCGGCGCTCACGCCGTCGAGGAGTGCGGTGGCCTCGGCGTGGACGGCCGGGTCCAGTGGCGCGGCGCTGTCGAGGATCCGGCGCAGGATCCCGAAGGGGAGGTAGCGCTCGGCTCGGGAGCCGGCTGCTTCCAGGACCAACGCCCCATCGGACAAGGCTTGTTCGGTGAAACACTCCAGCAGTGTCGTCTTCCCGCCGGCGATGGGCCCACTGATGACGGCGACGCGCCCGCGACCCCGGCGGGCACTGCCGAGCAGGTCGTTCAGCGTCTCCCACTCGTCTTCGCGCTCGACCAGCCTTGCCGCCACGGCCTCGTTCCCTTCCCCCGGAGCACCTGAGATTGCCCTGCACTGCACTGCGTCGTGCCTCCTCGCACCCCCGCCGGGCGGGCGGGGTGGTTCCGGGCACCGCGGGGCGGATCGGCCGGCCCTCCGTGCGGGGAGGGATGCCGGCCCGGCCCCGGGTGCCGTACGTCCGTACGCCGCCGGGTGGGCCGCCGGTCGTGCGGCCCACCCGGCGTGCGGCTCAGCCCTTCCGGATGGGGGCCGCCGCGAGCTCGTCGGAAATAATCTTCAAGACCCGCGCCTGGTGGTTGGCGAGAAAGAAATGTCCGCCGGGAAAACGGTGGATGTCGAATTCTCCGCCGGTGTGACCTTCCCAGGCCTCGGCCTCCTCCGCGCTGGTGCGGGGGTCGGACTCGCCGGTCAGCACGGTGACGGGGGCTTTCACCGTTTCCCCGGGCTCGGCCCGGTAGTTCTCGATCGCCGTGTAGTCGCTCCGAATGGCGGGAAGTACCATCCGCAGGATCTCCTCATCGCCGAGAATGGCCGAGTTGGTTCCACTGAGCTCGCGCATTTCGGCCACGATGCCGTCGTCATCGCGCAGGTGAACGGATTCATGGCGGAAACTCGACGGTGAGCGGCGTCCGGAGGCGAAGATGCGCACCGGGCTCACACC
This sequence comes from Streptomyces sp. Isolate_45, assembly GCF_024721315.2. GTDB lineage: Bacteria > Actinomycetota > Actinomycetes > Streptomycetales > Streptomycetaceae > Streptomyces. The sequence continues at coordinate 13,122 of NZ_JANFAK020000169.1, read as the reverse complement.
GTGGTCGCGTTCCAGCCGGCGCGTCACCTCGAAGGCCAGGATGGCGCCCATGCTGTGGCCGAACAGAGCCACGGGCCGATCGAGCCAGGGCAGGAGTGCCCTGGTCAGAGCGTCGGCATAGACGCCGATGTCGGTGATCCCCGGCTCGTGCCGGCGGTCCTGACGTCCGGGGTACTGAACGCTCAGGACGTCCACTCCCGGGGCCAGGGCCTGGGACATGGGGAAGTAGAAGGAGGCGGATCCACCGGCGTGCGGGAGGCAAACCAGTCGGATCGGGCTTTCGTCCGCGGCGTGATAGCGGCGGATCCAGCCGTCGGCATTCTGCTTGTCGATCAAGGGATGAAAACTCCGTGTTCCAGTCCGGAAGTAGCACATGAACTCGACGAGTCGAGCCCCTTTACGGCTTCCGCACACGCGTTCCGTTGCTCTATGTCTAGCAGAGAGCCAATCTCGCCAGTACCCCTAGGTTTGTCACCGCCCGGACCCCTATGGCGGCCGAAAATCGCTCTCCCGCTCCCCCCGCAGGCCGAAACCGTTCGCAATTCAACTGTTGATCACGGAATGACCTTCCCGGGCGTCGCCGGTCCCGCCACGGTGAGGGTGCACGTGCCCGAACCGTCCCCGCATCGGCGTTCCAGCCGGCCGCGGGAAATGGTCTGGGCCAGGCCGACCATCCAGCAGGTGGGGCAACCGCGGAAGGCGATGAGGGCCAACGGCGCCGCGAGCAGGGCGACCGGGCCGACGACGGGCACCAGGGCGATCGACCCGCCGATCAACCCGAACCCGATCGCGCCGCGCACCAGGTGGCGCGGCACGGACCTGCTGGCGAAATCCGGCCCGGCCGGCTCGGATCGGGTGGTGGCCGGGACCCTCTCGGACCGCTCGGGCTTCACGATGTTCACGGTCGCGCCTCTCCTCCGTCTTGTGGGTCGATCGCTCGACCGGGTGTCCTGTCGCCGGCGGCCGCCCGTCCGGTTGCCCGCCCGATTGGCCGGTCGGTTGCCCGTCCGGTCGCCGGGTCGGTTGCCAGTGATTGACGCACTGTCGCGCGCGCCCTGTGCAGCCGCGACTTCATCGCGGCGTCGCTGAGGCCGAGCGAGCGGGCCACGGCCTTACCGGGCAGGCCCCGCACGTCCCGCATGATCAGGACCTGTCGCTGGTCGCGGGGAAGGGCACTGACCGCGGCCGCGATCCGTGCCGCCTCCAGCCCGTGCAGCACCTCCTCCTCGGCGGACGGTTCCACGGACGCCTCCGGCTCGGCCGCCGACGCCTCCGCCCCGCGCGGGACGAGAAGTCGTACCTGCCGGAGGCACTCGTTGCGCACGATCCGGAACATCCACGAGGCGAGCGCGCCCGCGGCCCGCAGGGTGCCGATCTTCCGGTACAGGATGATCAGCGCCTCCTGCGCCGCGTCCTCGGCGTCCTGCGGCGAGGCACAGAGCGAGAAGGCGAATTTGCGCACGTGGGGCTGCGATTCCATGACGACCGTGGTCAGCGATGTGACGTCACCGTCCTGAGCGGCCTTGATCAGCCGGTCGTCCGGCCAACGGAAACGTTGGTTCATATACTCCTCACATCCGCCGGATGCCGCCGCGCGCGGGCGCAGCTCAGGCTCCGCTCCGGTAGCGCCGCAGCAGGTGCCAACCGCACGCGCCCACGAGCAGGGCTCCGACCACTACGAGGACGGTGATCATCATTGACGTTCCTCCCGTTTCCGCCGGCACGTTCGACCGGCACACACACAAGAGGGGAGAAGACCCGAAGAGGATTCACTTCCGGCCCAACTTTTTTCGAACGGGCACGGTCGGGCGGGTACGGCCCCGCCCGGCCCCGGACGCCCCGGCCCCCGCCCCGGCCGTCACGGGCACGCGGGAGTGCCGCGCCCGCCGGTACCCGACAGGGCGCCGGCGAGCGCCTACGGCAGGAAACGGCCTACGCGCCGACCGGGGAGGGGCTCCGGGGGTCGGCCGGGCGGGGCACGAAGACCGGGGAGTCCGACTGGTAGAAGAGGTCGATGTCGGCCTCCTCACCGCCGACGATCAAGGTGTCCCAGGCGCCGCTCTCCCGCAGGGTGCGCAGGGTCGCGGGAGCGATCGCGGCCAGGTGCGAACGCAGTTCCCCGTCCGTCGGCAGGCCCGGCATCCGGGACGCCAACCGTTCGCGGATCTCGACCATCCGCTCCAGCAACGCCTCCAGGTCGCCCCCGTCCGCCGCTCCGCCCGGACCTCCTCCCGGGCCGCCGGGGCCGGACCCGGCCCCGGACCCGCCGGGGGCCTCCGCGCCGCGCGCGATGATGTCCCTGATGGCACGGGTGACACCCTGCTCGTCCGTGGTCACCATGGCGTTCCACGCCCGGCTCTTGTGCCGGTACTGGAGCATGGACATCGCCGCCTCGTGGCGGATGAAGTCGGCGTCCCGCAGCGGCTTGCCCCGCCAGGCGCGGCTGAGCGAGCGGGCCAGCGAAGTCGCCGATGCCAGGCCGCTGTTGAGGCCGCGACCCGGCCAGAAGTGGATGGCGTTGGCGGCGTCGCCCAGCAGGAAGCCGTAGGTGCCGGGGCTGGTCGCGGTCGGCCGGTGCAACTGCGCGGTGAACCTGGGGCGTTGCACCATGTCCAAGCGGAACGAGGTGATCGCCGACAAGTCGTCCTCGGCCACCCCGAACAGGCGCAGGCCCTGCCGGATCTCCTTCCACAACGGGGAGCCGCGCAGCAGGGCGGGCAGGAAGAGGGTGCCGTGGGTGGGGCAACGGAACTCGTTGTCCTCCTCCTGCCGGCTCATCAGGCAGGGGCGGGCGGCTATGCACTCCTCGAAGACGTGACGGACCGGGTCGATGCCGATGACGTTCTTGGCCTCCTCGCGGGTGAGCCGCATGTTCAGGAAGCCCTCGCCCCGGAGGGAGTTGAGGAGGAAGCGGTTCTGCGACACCGTGAGCAGCACGCTCATCGGGTCCGGCAGCTGCGACTTGACGCGCAGCCCCAGGACGACGTCCTGGAGGTGCTCGCCGTCGAGGGAGTAGATCGAGGCGTCGGCCGCGCCGAAGCGGTCGGCGTAGTGCTCACGGGTGCGGGAGCGACCGCCCTCGCAGACCACCAGGACGTGCTCCTGGGTGAGCCGGTTCTGTTGCTCCGCCACGTCGAAACGCTTGGGGACGAGTCGGATCGCCGGTTTGCGGTTCGCCAGGTCCAGCAACCGGTCCTCGATGTGGGCGATCCGGATGTTGCGGGGCGGGCGGCCGTCGACCGAGTCCGGTCCGACGGGCCACATCTCGGAGTACTGGCCCTCGTCGTCGAACAACGCGGAGAGCACCTCGTCGGGCAGGGCGAGGTACTGCCTGCTCTGGACCGTCACCACCTGTTGGCGGCGGAAGTTGCCCTGCGTCTCGTCCTTCCAGACGACCTCGGAACCCCTCCTGGTCCAGCGGCCGTCGTAGAGGGTGATGGCCGTTCGGCCGGGCAACATCCCGTCGAGCGCCAGGGCGAAGGCGAGGCCCACCGGACCGCCGCCCGTGATGGTGACCCGCAGCGTTCCGGGGTCCGCGGCGCTCGCCCGGGGGACGTCCAGGAGGGAGAGGTCCATGACCGTCTCCAGGGCGTCCTGCGCCTCGTAGAGAAACGTTTCGTCACCGATCCTGATGCAGTCGCTCGGGCGCAGGACATGCCGTTGGACGCGCTGATCGTTGACGAACGTGCCGTTGCGGCTGTCCCGGTCGTAGAGGACGAACCCCGCGTCCTCCGCGAGGACCTCGGCGTGCAGCCGGGAGGCACTGGGGCTGACGATCACGACGCCGTTGTCGCTCTTGCGCCCGAAGCTGAGGGGCTCGATGCCCAGAACCACGCTCTGCCCGGTGAAGGGACCCGTGCGCCCAACGATGACCGATGGCACTCCACACTCCTTGAGAAAGACGCCTGCTGACCTCGTACGACAGCAACACGCCCCCGCGAAGGTGTTCGGTTCAACCAATCCTTGAAAACTTTCGCGCACCGTTGAACCGGAGGACCCGGTCCGTACGTGATGTCTCGCGTCGGCCGGCGACCAAAGGGAGAACTGCCCCCATGCACAACGAGGAATCCGATACCGGGACCGTGACGGAGACCGCGCTCGTGTCCGCCACCACGGCGACCACCACGGCGACCACATCGGGCACGGCGGCGACGGCCGACACACGGGTCACGGCGGTCACGACGGGTACGGCGAGCACGGCCCCGCCCGCCGCCGCCCCGCCCGCGCCGGGCGGGGACCGGCTCGTCGCGGGCCGCTACCGGCTGCTGTCGCGGCTCGGCGAGGGCGGCATGGGCACCGTATGGCGCGCCCGCGACGAGACCCTGCACCGGGAGGTCGCCGTCAAGGAGGTCCGGGCGCCGGGAGGTCTGTCGGCCGACGCCATCGCCCGGATGTACAGCCGGTTGGAACGGGAGGCGTGGGCGGCCGCCCGGATACCCGACCGCAACGTGGTGACGGTCCACGACGTGGTCATGGAGGACGACCGGCCCTGGATCGTGATGGAACTGATCCGCGGGCAGTCGCTGGCCGATCTGCTGCGCGCCGAGGGCCCGCTCACGCCGCGGCACGCCGCGCACATCGGCGCGGAGGTGCTGAGCGCGCTGCGCGCCGCGCACGCCGTCGGGGTGGAGCACCGTGACGTGAAGCCGGCGAACGTGCTGCTCGCCGAGGACGGCCGGGTGGTGCTCAGTGACTTCGGCATCGCGGTGGTCGAGGGCAGCACCGCGCTCACCATGACCGGCGAGGTGGTCGGCTCCCCCGAGTACCTGCCGCCGGAGCGGGCGTTGGGCCGCCCCTCGGGCCCCGAGTCGGACCTGTGGTCCCTCGGTGTGATGCTGTACGCGGCCGTGGAGGGGATCTCCCCGTTCCGGCAGGACACGGCGCTGAGCACCCTGCGGGCCGTCGTGGACGAGGAACCGCCGGCGCCGGTCCGGGCCGGCCCGCTCGCCCCGGTCATCGCCGGGCTGCTCCGCAAGGAGCCCGCCGAGCGGACCCCCGCCGCCCGCGTCACCGAAGCCCTGCGGGACATCGCGCACGAGCCGGACGCCACCACGGCCGCGGCCCGCGTCCTGCCGGCCCCCGTCCCCGCGGCGGAACCCGCCACGGCGGCGACGACGCCCACCACCACGACGGACCCGACGACGGAGCCCGCTGCGGCCGTACCGACGGTACCGACCGCGTCCGCCCCGGCGAAGGCCCCGGCCGCGACGCCCGCGGACCCGGCCCGGCCCCGCAAGCGCCGTACGGCACTCTTCGCCGCGGCCGGCGCGACCGCGTGCGTACTGATCGCCGGCGGCGTGGCCCTCGCACTGACCGACGGCGACGGGGATGGCGCCGCCGCCGGTTCGGGCGTACGGATGTCGGTGGCCGGCGCGAACACCACCTACACCGGTGGCTGCCCCACCCCCGAAGGCCGGGCCCCGGCCTTCACCGCGACGTTCACCGCATCCGAGCCGACCCTGATCTCCTACCGCTGGGTGTCCGGTGACGGCTCGGTGGTGGACCCGCACTGGCGGACCATGTCGATCGGTTCCAAGGACAACCCCACGGGCCACGACACCGTGCGCCTGACGACCTGGGCGAAGGCGGGCAACCTGACCACCGGAATGGCCGTGGAACTCCAGAGCCCCACCCGCACCACCTCCAACCCGGTCCCCTTCTCCATCACCTGCACCGGCTGATCGACCCGCTCCGCGATGACCCGGCCGGGCAACCGCCCGACCGGGTACACCTCACTCCCCGGCGTCGATGGCGGGCCGGCGCACCTCGATCTCCGCGCCGGTCTGCTTGAACGATTCCGCCGACACCGCGACCAGCACCGCGTCCCGATGGAAGTCCCGCGCGTTCGTCGATCCGCAGCTGATCATCGTGGAGATCAGCTTGGTCCGGGTCCGCTCCACGTTGTCGTACAGGCTGCCGGCGTAGGGCACGTAGCCGTCGACGCCCTCCTCGAAGACCATCCGCCCGCCCTGGCCGTAGCGGGCCGCGTTCTGTGCCCGCCGTGATCCCTCACCCCAGTACTCCTTGTACCACTGGCCGCCGATCTGCAGCTTCCGCGACGGGCTCTCGTCGAGCCGGGCGAAGTAGCGGCCGAGCATGATGAAGTCCGCGCCCATGGCCAGGGCCATCGCCATGTGGGAGTCGTTGAGCAGGCCGCCGTCGCAGCACAGCGGCACGTACACGCCGGTTTCCCGGGCGTAGGCGTCGCGGGCCTCGACCACGTCGAGCAGCGCGGAGGCCTGCCCGCGGCCGATGCCCTTCTGCGCCCGCGTGGTGCAGATGGCGCCGCCGCCGATCCCGACCTTCACGAACGCCGCGCCCGCGTCGGCCAGGTAGCGGAAGGCCCGCCCGTCGACGACGTTGCCCGCACCGACGAAGACGTCGTCCCCGTACTGTTCGCGCGCGAACTCCAGTGTCCTGCGCTGGAATTCGGAATAGCCGTCCGAGGAGTCCAGGCACAGCACGTCCGCGCCGGCCTCCACCAGGGCCGGAATGCGGTCCTTGTAGTCCCGGGAGTTGATGCCGGCGCCCACGCGCAGCCGCTTCTCGCCGTCCACGGTCGCGCGGTGGTAGGTCTTGTGGGCCTGGTAGTCCCTCTTGAGGACCAGGGAGACGACCCGGTCGTCCTCGACCACCGGCAGCACGTCCAGATGGTGCCGCCAGATCAGCTCGTTGGCCTCGGACAGGGAGACCGAGGCGGGCGCGGTGACCAGGCCGGCACGCTCACGCATCCGGTTGCCGACGCTCTCGTAGGCGCCGTGGCGCTCCAGGTGGAAGTCGTCGAGCCCGATGATCCCGAGGAACTCTCCGTCCGGTTCACCGGTCTTCGTGACGACCGCCACGCCCTGCTCGGCATCGGACAACTGCCGGGTCACCTCGCCGAGATGCGTGTCCGGAGCCACGGTGACCTCGCCGGCCCGGAAGCCGGCCTTGTGCCGCTTCACCGCCCGCACGTCCGCGGCCTGGTCCTCGACCGGCTGGTTCTGGTGGATGAAGGACAGCCCGCCGACCTGCGCCAGCGCCACCGCCAGCTTCGGTGAGGACACGGCCTGCATGATGGCGCTCACCATGGGCGTGGCGATCCGTACGCCCGGCTCCTCGCCGACCCGGTGACGCACCAGCGCCGCTGCGAGGTCCACGTTGTCCGGCGTGCAGTCCGCTGTGGTCAGGCCCGGGATGAGGAGGTACTCGCTCAGCGTGCGGGAGATCTCGGGGAGGAATTTCACGTCGTCTCCAAAAAGGAGCCTGCCGACCGGTACCGGTGCGTTGGCGAGGCTCGTGCGGGCGGTGCGGCCGTTGCAGGCCGATGGCCCACTGCGGAAGGCCCGGCTCTCCGGTATCCATCGGGAGCGGGCACGCCCGCGGGCCGTGCTCGCGTGGGGCCGAGATCGATGGCGAGGGCACCACGGACCCGACCGGCACGGTGCTGCACAGGCGCTGACTTCGATGACGCCATGCGCGATGCTACCGCACCGAACCTGTGCCCCCACCAGGGCGGGAACGGGCGACCGGACGGCGCATCTCCCTTCACCGGACGGCCATTTGGTGTCGATCACCCCTGTACGGTCGGGGCACCGGACCGGTGGGCCGTGCGGCGCCGGCCGCGGAGGCGAACGAGGAGGGGGCACGGTGACGGAGCCGTTGATGGGGATCGCGCTGCTCCTCGGTGTGGTCGCCGCGGGAGCGGGCATGGTGGTCCTCGTCGTGACGCTGAACAGCCCCTCGCCGACTCCCCTCAGGTGGTGTGCGGTCCTCCCCCTGGTCCTCGCTCCTTCGGCGGCGGCCGTGTACTGCTACGGCTGGTTGTCCGTTCGCCTGGGGGGCCCGTTCCCCGAGTTGTGCGAGGACCGGAACGCCTCCGGCGCCGGATTGGCGGGCATCGCGCAGGAGGGGTGGCCGCTTCGCAACGCCTGCGTCTACTCCGACGGCTCGACGGTGGAGCACGTCTCCCCGTCGATCACCGTGCTGGTCTGCGTGCTCGCCGGCCTCGCCGTCGTCCTGACCTGCGCCGCGGCCTACCTGCGCGGGCGGGCCCGGCGCTCTGCCGGGGGAACCGCCGTTCGCCTCCCGTGATCCGGTGGGGCGCACGACCCGGGGGCCCGACGAAGGCGCCCCCGGGCCGGCCCCGCGCCGTCGCCGGACGTCAGCCGAACAGCGGGATGATGTCGGATCCGTACGCGTCGATGGTGGCCTCCCGCGCGTCGTGCATGTCGTAGACGGCGAACTGGTCGACGCCCAGGGCGCGCAGGGCGCGCAGTTTCTCGATGTGGGCCTCGGCCGGGCCCAGCAGGCAGAACCTGTCGACGATCTCGTCGGGGACGAAGTCGGCCGACGGGTTCCCGGCGCGGCCGTGGTGGCTGTAGTCGTAGCCCTGGCGGGACTTGACGTACTCGGTGAGTTCCTCGGGGACCATCGAGGAGTGCTCGCCGTAGCGGGAGACGAGGTCGGCGACGTGGTTGCCGACCATCCCGCCGAACCAGCGGCACTGGTCGCGGGCGTGCGCCAGGGCCTCGGCCGAGTCGTCAGCCGTGACGTAGGCCGGGGCCGCTACGCAGATGGTGATGGACGCCGGGTCGCGGCCCGCCTCGGTCGCGGCCTGCCGTACGGCCTTGACCATCCACTCGGTGAGGTAGAGGTCGGCGAGCTGGAGGATGAACCCGTCGGCCTTCCGGCCGGTCAATGCGAGGGCCTTCGGCCCGTACGCGGCCATCCAGACGGGCAGCTTCCCCTCCCGGATCCAGGGGATGCGGAGCGGTTTGCCGTCGACCTGCGCCTCGCGGCCCTCGGCGAGGTCGCGGATGACGTCGATGGCCTCCCCGAGCCGGGCCAGGGTGTTCGGCGCCCGGCCGGCGACCCGCATCGCGGAGTCGCCCCGGCCGATGCCGCAGACCGTCCGGTTGCCGTACATGTCGTTGAGGGTGGCGAAGGTGGAGGCGGTCACCTCCCAGGTGCGGGTGCCCGGGTTGGTGACCATCGGACCTACGTGGAGCCGCTGGGTGTTGGCGAGGATCTGGCTGTAGATGACGAACGGTTCCTGCCACAGCACGGCCGAGTCGAAGGTCCAGCCGTAGCGGAACCCGTTGCGTTCGGCGCGCTTCATCAGGCTGACGACCTGGGAGGCGGGCGGGTCGGTTTGCAGGACTAGGCCGAAGTCCATGGCGGGACTCTCCTTACAGGTACTGGCAGGTGGAGCGGTGGACGAAGGCCCCGTGGCCGGCCCGGCCGGTGTACTCGCGCCGGTCGATGACGAGTTCGCCGCGCGAGAGGACCGTGTCGACGCGTCCGGTGATCCGCCTGCCCTCGTACGCCGAGTAGTCCACGTTCATGTGGTGCGTCTCGGCGGAGATGACCTGCTCGGCGTGCGGATCGTAGAGGACGATGTCGGCGTCGGAGCCCGGCGCGATGGTGCCCTTCTGCGGGTAGAGGCCGAACATCCGGGCCGGGGTCGCGCAGGCGATCTCGATCCAGCGGCGGCGGCTGATGTGCCCGTCCAGGACGGCCTGGTGGAGGAGGTCCATGCGGTTCTCCACCCCCGGCAGCCCGTTGGGAATCTTGGAGAAGTCCCCGCGCCCCAGCTCCTTCTGGCCGCGGAAGCAGAACGGACAGTGGTCGGTGGAGACCACCTGGAGGTCGTTCGTGCGCAGCCCCCGCCACAGCGCGGCCTGGTGCTCGCGCGGGCGCAGCGGGGTGGAGCAGACGTACTTGGCGCCCTGGAAGTCGGGCTCGGCGAGGTTGTCGGTGGACAGGAACAGGTACTGCGGGCAGGTCTCCCCGAAGACGGGCAGGTCCATGTCGCGGGCCGCGGCCAACTCGGCGACCGCCTCCTCGGCGGAGACGTGCACCACGTACAGCGGGGAGCCGGCCACCCGGGCGAGTTGGATCGCCCGGTGGGTGGCCTCCGCCTCCAGGAGGACCTTGCGCACCTCGCCGTGGTGGCGGGGGTCGGTCTCGCCGCGGGCCAGGGCCTGTTCGACGAGCACGTCGATCGCGATGCCGTTCTCGGCGTGCATCATGATCAGCCCGCCGTTGCCGGAGGCCCGCTGCATGGCCCGCAGGATCTGCCCGTCGTCGGAGTAGAAGACGCCGGGGTACGCCATGAACAGCTTGAACGAGCTGACGCCCTCCTCGACGAGGAGGTCCATCTCCTTGAGGGTGCCCTCGTTGACGTCCGAGAGGATCATGTGGAAGGCGTAGTCGATCGCGCAGTTGCCGTCGGCCTTGGCGTACCAGGTGTCGAGGCCCTCGCGAAGGGAGCGGCCCACGCTCTGCACGGCGAAGTCGACGATGGTGGTGGTGCCGCCCCAGGCCGCGGCGCGGGTCCCGGTCTCGAAGGTGTCCGAGGCGGCGGTGCCGCCGAAGGGGAGTTCCATGTGGGTGTGCGCGTCGACGCCGCCCGGGATGACGTACTTGCCGGCCGCGTCGATGGTGCGGTCGGCCGTCCAGGCCCGGGCGGCGTCCGAGCCGTGTGCGGCGAGCGCCGCCACCCGGCCGTCCTCGATGAGGACGTCCGCGTGGAGCTCGTCGGCGGCGGTGACGACCAGTCCGCCGCGAATCAGGGTGCGGATGCTCATGTGAATCCCCCTACGTGATGCTGCGGAGCGCCTGTTCGAGGATGGCGGCGCCCTCTTCCGCCTCGGCGACGGTGAGGGACAGCGGCGGCGCGACGCGCAGCACGCTCGTGTCGTGGCCGCCTCCCTTGCCGAGCAGCAGGCCGCCCGCGCGGGCGGCCTCCAGGACGGTCGCGGCGGCGTCCGGGGCGGCCCGGTCGGTGCCGGGTTCGGTCAGTTCCAGTCCGGCCATCAGGCCGCGGCCGCGGACCTCCCGTACGGCGGGCACGTGGGCGGCGACGGCGCGCAGCCGTTCCAGGAGCAGGCCGCCGACGCGGCGGGCGTTGCCCTGGAGGTCGTGATCCAGCAGGTAGGAGAGGTTGGCGAGGCCGGCGGCCATGGTGATCGGGGAGCCGCCGAAGGTGGAGATCGAGTTGGCGTCGAGGCAGTTCATCACCTCGGGCCGGGCGACGACGCCGCCGATGGACATGCCGTTGCCGATGCCCTTGGCGAAGGTGAGGATGTCCGGCGGGCCGTTCTGGCCGTGGGCCTGCCAGCCCCAGAAGTGTTCGCCGGTGCGGCCCCAGCCGGTCTGGACCTCGTCGCTGATCCACAGGATGCCGTGCCGGTCGAGTACCTCGCGGAACGCCCCGTACAGCCCGTCGGGCGGGGAGGTGAAGCCGCCGACGCCCTGGATGGGCTCCGCGATGAGCGCGGCCACTCCCCCGCGGGCCTGTCCGAGCACGTCCTCCAGGTCGGCGACGGCCGCCGCGGTGAACTCGGCGTCGGGCAGCGCCGCGAAGGGGCCCCGGGAGCGGACGGCGCCGTGCACGTAGTACGTCTGGAGCGGCGAGAGGCTCGTCGGGGACCAGCCGCGGTTGCCGGTGATCGAGACGGTGGAGAAGGACCGGCCGTGGTAGCTGTTGCGCATGGCCAGGATCTGGTTGGAGCGGCGGTACGTCGTCGCGAGCAGCAGGGCGGCGTCGTTGGCCTCGGTGCCGGAGGTGGTGAAGAAGACCCGGGCGTCGGGGATGCCGGACAGGGCGGCGACCCGTTCGGCCAGCTCGATCATCGGCCGGTTCAGGTACAGCGTCGACGAGTGGATGATCCGGCCGGCCTGTTCGGAGACGGCCTTGGTCACCTCGGGCAGGGCGTGTGCGGTCATCGTGGTGAGGATGCCGCCGAAGAAGTCGAGGTAGCGGTTGCCGTCGGCGTCCCAGACGTGGCGGCCCTCGCCGTGCGTGAGCTCGATGGGGCGGTCGTAGTACAGCGCGAGCCAGTCGGGCATGACGGTGCGGTGGCGGCTGTGCAGGGGGATGGGGTTGGTCACGGCTGTACGAGCCCTCCGTAGGCGTCGGGGCGACGGTCGCGGTAGAAGGCCCACTGGTCGCGGACCTCCTTGATCAGGTCGAAGTCGAGGTCGCGGATGAGGAGTTCCTCCTCCTTGTCGCTGGCGACGTCGCCGACGAACTTGCCCCGCGGGTCGACGAAGTAGCTGGTGCCGTAGAAGTCGTTGTCGCCGTACTCCTCGCGGCCGACGCGGTTGATCGCGGCGATGAAGTACTCGTTGGCGACCGCGGAGGCGGGCTGTTCCAGCTGCCACAGGTGGGCGGAGAGGCCCCGGTGGGTGGCGGACGGGTTGTATACCAACTGGGCTCCGGCCAGGCCCAGCTGACGCCATCCCTCGGGGAAGTGTCGGTCGTAGCAGATGTAGACGCCCACCCGGCCGACGGCCGTGTCGAAGACGGGCCAGCCGAGGTTGCCCGGGCGGAAGTAGTACTTCTCCCAGAAGCCCTTGACCTGGGGGATGTGGTGCTTTCGGTACTTGCCGAGGTAGCTGCCGTCGGCGTCGATGACGGCGGCGGTGTTGTAGTAGAAGCCCTCGGATTCCAGCTCGAAGACCGGTACGACGATCACCATGCCGGTCTCGCGGGCCAGCTCCTGCATCCGGCGGACGGTGGGGCCGTCGGGGACGGCCTCGGCCCAGCGGTAGTGCTCGGGCTCCTGCACCTGGCAGAAGTAGGGGGCGTTGAACACTTCCTGGAAGCCGATGATCCGCGCACCCTGGGCAGCCGCCGCGCGGGCGTGCTCCTCGTGCTTGGCGATCATCGACTCGGTGTCGCCGGTCCAGGTGGCCTGGACGAGTGCGGCGCGGACGACTTGGGCCATGAGCTGCTCCTCGCGACGGGAACGCCGACTTCTACGCACGTAGACGGGGTGCGTAGGGAGTCGAAGGTAGGCCGCGTCCAAGCTCGGGGCAAGACCGCCGTGCGCAGTTGGAGTAGTCGATCAAGTTACGTCGCCACACGGTCGTTTACGGTCGACAGGCGGGCGGATCAGGCACCGGGGAGTCCGGCCACCCTCAGGGCGTGCGCCAGGTCCCGGTGCCTGGTGCCGGGCTGGGAGCGGGCCGCGTGCAGCAGCCGGGGCACGAACCAGCCGGGGTCCCTACGGGCGAGAGCGGCGGCCTCCTCGGCGGTGCGCAGTCCGACGAAGGCCCCGAGCAGGGCGTGGGCCTCGCGCTCGCGGCCCGCGACCCCGAGGGCGAGCGCGGCGTCGGCCACCTCGGCGGCGG
>NZ_JANFAK020000016.1:29183-87670 GCF_024721315.2 Streptomyces sp. Isolate_45 | reverse complement strand
CCCCCCCCCACAAAACAAACCCCCCCCCCCCCCCCCCCCCCCCCCCCCCCCCACCCCCCCCCGCCCCCCCCCCCCCCCCCCCCCCCCCCCCCCCCCCCCCCCGCGGCGCCCCCGCGGCGGGGCGCCCCCCCCCCCCCCCCCCCCCCCCCCCTTCGCGTTGGCGCGCGTACGCGGCGCGGTTGCCCGCTACGCGCCGCCGCCGGCCGTTACTTGGCGGAGTCGGCAGCCTTGACCAGCGCGTCCTTGGTGACGGCGCCGACGTAGACCTTGCCGTCGTCCGTGATCAGGGCGTTGACCAGGCGGGTCGACAGGACCCGGCCCTCGCCGAACTTCCCGGTGACCTTGTCGCCGAGGGAGTTCAGGAACTGCTGGGCCTCCTTGGGGGCGTTCTTGTCCTTCTCCAGCTCCTTGAGGCCCTGGCCTGCGCCGGTGTCGATGCGGGCGACGGTGGCCCAGCCCTCGCCGAGGACCTTCACCTCGCCGTTGCCGCCGCCGGTCAGCGCGTCGAGCCCGGGGAAGGACTCCAGCGCCTTGAACTCCTTGCCGTGCTCCTCGCCCTTCTCCTCCAGGCCCTCGGTCACCTTGGCGCCCTTGGGCGGGGTGAACTTGAAGGTGTCGGCGGACGGCTTGGCGAAGTCGACCTTGGTGAAGCCCGCGTCGACGATCGGCTTGCCGCCCTGGCTGGAGAGCAGCTGGACGCGCAGCGGGACGCCGTTCTTGGCGTCGACCGCGATCTGCACCGAGCCGACCGTGGAGCCGCTCTGCTTGGGCTTGAGGACCAGCTGGTAGGCGTCGCGGCCGGCGACCTGCGCGGTGTCACCGACGCTGATGTCGGTGGTCGGGCCGGCGGTCTTGAGGATCTCCTGGGCCATCTGCTGCGGGGAGCCGGCGAGTCGGTCGGCCGTCTTGTGCTCGGTGCCCTTGCCGGCGGCCTCGGGGTTCTTCTCGTGGAAGACCTCGTTGGACTTCGAGTCGTAGCCCCAGACGTCGGCGCCGTTGTGGATGAGGCTGTACTCGTCCTTGCCGTCGAGGAAGGTGAGCTTCTGACGGTCCGGGCCGTCCGCGGCGACGCGGAAGGTGTGCGAGCCGTTCGCCAGCTGCGCGATCTTGTCCTCCGGGTTGGCCGAGCCGCCGGTGACGCCACCGCCGCCGAGGAGGCCGGAGGCGAGCGTCGGGAGGCCCAGGTCGGTGGTCAGCCGAGCCGTGCCGGAGAGCTGCTCGACGTCGGACGCGGCCACCTTCTCGATCAGCTGCTGCGCCGTGACCTTGGGAAGATCGGGTCCGCCGGCGTTGGCGAAGGCGGGGACCATCGCGACGGTCGCCGCCGCGATGCCCACCACCGCGACCGGTACGGCGTACCGTGCGGCCTTCCGCGAGGTCTTCGTGTTCGCTGCCATGTCAGTGCCCTGCCCTCTGTGTCGTCGGCGGCGACCCCCGTGTCGCCGCGCTCACCCGGTCCGGTGGGGTTCGATGTCTCCATCTGACCAAATCGGGGCTCCCGGGGCGTCAGCCCCCGGAGCCAACTCCGCGTACGACCGTGGGATGACACCGGAGGGGCCCTCCTCCCCCGACCCGTAGGGGTCGCCCGGGGGGGAAGGAACCGTTCCGCCGGTGTGGGGCGCGGGGCGCCCGGGGGCGGGACGGCGTCAGCCGGCGCGGTGGACCACCGCGTCGCACAGTTCCTCCAGTGCGGACTTCGCGAAGCACTCCGGCAGCGGGGCCAGGGTGGCCCGGGCGTCCTCCGCGTAGCGGATGGTGTCGCGGCGGGCCTGCTCCAGCGCGGGGTGGACCCGCAGCCGGGCGAGGACCTCGGCGTGGCGGGCGTCGTCCGTGAGGTCGCCGTCGAGGAGCCGGACGAGTTCCAGGTCCTCCGGGCGGCCGTCGCGCTCGGCCATCTCCCGCAGCCGCAGCACGGGCAGGGTGGGGATGCCCTCGCGCAGGTCGGTGCCGGGCGTCTTGCCGGACTCGTGCGAGTCGGAGGCGATGTCGAGGACGTCGTCGGCGAGCTGGAAGGCGGTGCCGAGCCGCTCGCCGTACTGGGTCAGGATGTCGACGACGGCCTCGTCGGCGCCGGCCATCAGCGCGCCGAACCGGCCGGAGACCGCGATCAGCGAGCCGGTCTTGCCGGCGATGACGTCGAGGTAGTGCGCGACCGGGTCGCGCCCGTCGCGCGGGCCGGCCGTCTCCAGGATCTGGCCGGTGACCAGCCGCTCGAAGGCCTCGGCCTGGATGCGTACGGCCTCCGGCCCGAGGTCGGCCAGGATGTGGGAGGCGCGGGCGAAGAGGAAGTCACCCGTCAGGACGGCGACGGAGTTGCCCCAGCGGGCGTTGGCGCTCTCCACCCCACGGCGTACGTCCGCCTCGTCCATGACGTCGTCGTGGTAGAGCGTGGCCAGGTGCGTGAGCTCCACGACCACCGCGGACGGCACGATTCCGGGGGCGTAGGGATCGCCGAAGCGGGACGCGAGCATCACCAGCAGGGGGCGGAACCGCTTGCCGCCCGCTCTCACCAGGTGCTGTGCGGCCTCGGTGATGAAGGGGACTTCGCTCTTGGTGGCTTCCAGCAGACCCGCCTCGACGGCGGCCAGTCCGGCCTGGACATCGGTCTCAAGAGCCTGGTCCCGCACGCTCAGTCCGAACGGCCCGACGACGGTCACGAGGGGTACTCCTGTCTGCTGACGATCACCTTGACGATCACATGGATTGTCGATGTGTCGCTGCCATCACTCAAGCCAGCGTATCCGGTCCGTTTTCGATCACCCAGAGCGCCTGTCCGGCCGCCACGCGCGCATCGCCCGATCCACCCCGGTATGTTCTGTGGAAGTCGAAACAACCGGAGAATCTGTTTTGTCCAGAATTACCACTGATATGGACGGGCCCGACCCGGAGGCGGACCAGCCGCCGCCCGGCGACGACCACGCCTTCCTGGGGCACCCCAGGGGGCTGGCCACCCTGTCCGGGCTGGAAGTCTGGGAGCGGTTCTCCTTCCTCGGCATGCAGGCCATCCTCGTCCTCTACTTCGCGGACACGGTCGCCAACGGCGGCCTGGGCATGGACCCCGGCAGCGCGGCCTCCGTCTCGGCGGCGTACGGGACCATGGTCTACCTCGTCTCCGTGGCCGGCGGGTGGCTCGCCGACCGGATCCTCGGTTCCTACCGCGCGGTCCTCTACGGCGGCATCCTGATCGCCTGCGGCCATTACGCCATGGCCGTGCCCACCGCCGCCATGACCTGGGTCGGACTCGGCCTGATCAGCGCGGGCACCGGACTGCTCAAGCCCAACGTGGCCAGCATGGTCGGCAAGCTGTACCGCACCGACGACCAGCGGCGCGACGCCGGATTCGCCCTCTACTACATGGCCATCAACATCGGGGCCTTCGCCGGACCGCTGATCACCGCTTGGCTCGGGGAGCGCGCGGGCTGGCACTGGGGCTTCTCCGCCGCCGCCATCGGCATGACCTTCGGGCTCGTCCAGTACGTGCTCGGACGCCGCCATCTGGCGGGACGGAAACACTCGGCCGAGTACGCCCTCGCCCCCGACGCGATGCGCGCCGCCGTGTGGAAGATCGTCGGCGGCTGTGTCGCGTTCGCCGTCATCGCCACCCTCCTGGCCGCTATCGGCTGGTTGACGATGGCCCGTTTCGTGGACCTGCTGACCCTCGTCTCGGTGATCGCGCCGGTCGTCTACTTCGCGGTCATGTTCCGCAGCCCGCGCGTCACGGCCGAGGAACGCGGACGGCTGCGCCCGTACGTGGTGCTCTTCCTGGCCTCGGTCGCCTTCAACTTCATCCTCTTCCAGGCCTACTCGACGATGATGCTGCTGGCCTCGACCAACGCCCGCACCACCATCCTCGGCTTCGACTTCCCCGCCGGCTGGTACGCCTCCGCGCTCGGCGCCTTCGAGGTGGCGCTGGCGCCCGTGGTGGCCGCCCTGTGGGTCCGCATGGGCCGCCGCCAGCCGCACGCCTCCAACAAGATCGCCATCGGGGTGATCCTGGGCGGCCTGTCCTTCCTGCTGATGGTCATCCCCACCTCGGGCCACGCCGACGAGACCTACAAGATGGCCGCCTGGTGGATCGTCGGCTCGTACCTGCTGCTGGGGCTCGGCGACGTCCTGCTGGAGACCTCCGGCATGTCGGCCACCACGAAGCTCGCCCCCAAGGCGTACGCGAGCCAGACCATGGCCCTGTGGTTCCTCTCGCTGGCCCTGGCCAACGGCATCCAGGCCCAGGTCGTCAAGCTCTACGACCAGGTGTCCCACCCCGTCTACTTCGGCGTCAACGGCGCCATCGCCGTCGCGGCGGGCCTGGTCGTGGTCGCGCTGGCGCCCTGGCTGCGCCGCACCATGCACCCCGTCCACTGAAAGGGGCCCGACCACCGATGATCATCCGTACCGAGTTCCCGTACGGGACCACCCACGAGGACGTCCGGATCCCGCTGCCGGACGGGGTGGAGCTGTACGCGCGGATCTGGCGCCCGGTGACGGACGAGCCCGTCCCCGCCCTGCTGGAGTACCTCCCCTACCGGCTCACCGACTGGACCGCGCCCCGCGACCGCCAGCGCCACCCCTGGTACGCCGGGCACGGCTACGCCTCGGTCCGCGTCGACGTGCGCGGCCACGGTTGCAGCGGCGGCCTCCCCGGCGACGAGTACGACGCGCGGGAGCTCGCCGACGGGGTCGCCGTGGTGGAGTGGCTGGCGGCGCAGCCCTGGTGCACGGGCGCGGTCGGCATGTTCGGGATCTCCTGGGGCGGCTTCAACAGCCTCCAGATCGCGGCGCTGGCCCCGCCGGCCCTGAAGGCGGTGGTCACCGTCTGCTCGACCGACGACCGGTACGACAACGACGTGCACTACATGGGCGGCTCCGTCCTGGCCGTGGACATGCACGCCTGGGCGGCGACGATGCTGGCCTTCGCCGCGCGGCCGCCGGACCCGCTCTTCGTCGGCGACGGCTGGCGCGAGCAGTGGCTGGACCGGCTCACCGCCGTCGAGCCCCTCGTCCACACCTGGTTGGCCCACCAGACCCGCGACGACTACTGGCGCCACGGCAGCGTCTGCGAGGACTACGGGGCGGTCAAGGCCGCCGTGCTGGCCGTCGGCGGCTGGCACGACCCGTACCGCGACACGGTCCTGCGGCTCGTCGAGCACCTGCCGGCCGGACGCGTACGGGGCCTGATCGGCCCCTGGTCGCACCAGTACCCGGACCGCGGGCTGCCGCCGGGCCCGGCGATCGGCTTCCTCCAGGAGACCCTGCGCTGGTGGGACCACTGGCTGCGCGGCGACGACAACGGCGTCATGGACGAACCCCTGCTGCGCGCCTGGATCAGCGACTCGCACCCGCCGGCCACCGTCTACGAACGGCTGCCGGGCCGCTGGGTGGGCGAGCGGGCCTGGCCGTCCCCGACGGTCGTCCCCGTCTCGTACGGGCTCCAGGGCCACCCCGTCGTGGTCGCGTCGCCGCAGCACACCGGGATCGACGCGGGCCGCTTCTTCCCCTTCGGCAACGACGCCGACCTGCCGCCGGACCAGCGCGAGGAGGACGCCAAGTCGGCCTGTTTCGAGTTCCCCGTCGGGGCGGGCGAGCCGGTGGAGATCCTCGGCCGGCCCTCGGTGACGCTGCGGCTGCGCATGGAGGTCCCCTACGGGCAGGTCGTGGCCCGGCTGTGCGACGTCGCCCCCGACGGCTCCTCGACGCTGGTCACCCGTGGCGCGCTGAACCTGTCGGCGCGCCACGGCCGGGACCGGGCGGCGCCGTGGACCCCGGGCGCGACCGAGGACGTCACCTTCGAGCTGAACGGCATCGGGCACGCGTTCCCGCCGGGGCACCGGATCCGGCTGGCGGTGTCGTCGGCGTACTGGCCGTGGATCTGGCCCCGGGCCGGCTCGGAGGCCGGCTGGACCCTCGACCCGGCGGGCAGCACCCTGGAACTCCCCGTCCGGCCGCCCTCCCCGCGCGCGGACGGCGGGATCGTCTTCGAGGCCCCCGAGCAGGCCGCCCCGCTGGGCGTGGCCTACCCGGACACCCTGGAGGAGCCGCGCCCGGAACGCCTCGTCGTACGGGACGTCGCGGCCGGCACCTGGCGGCTGGAGGTCGACCCCCGCTACGGGGGCACCCGGGTGTACCCGGACGGGCTGGAGTTCAGCGAGGACGCGCGGGAGGTGTACGAGATCCAGGAGTCGGACCCCCTGTCCGCCCGCACCCGCTCGGAGTGGAGCATCCGCCTGCACCGGCCGGAGTTGGGCTGGGACGCCCGGGTGGAGACCCGCTCGGAGATCTCGTGCGACGAGGGCGGCTTCCTGACGTCGAACGAGGTGGTCTGCCGGGAGGGCGACGAGGTCGTCTTCCACCGCACCTGGGAACGCCGGCTTCCGCGCGCGGCGGGCTGACGGACCGGGGCCCCGGGGGTGGCATACGCCCCGGGGCCCGACCGACGCTCAGACGGCCTTGACGCCGTCCACGAAGGTGGCGAACGCGGCGGCGGTGAAGCCGAGGATGGGGCTGTTGTCGCACTTGGAGTCCCGGACGGGGACTACACCGCGCGAGGCGACGAGGTTGGTGGCGACCTCGACGCACGCGCCGCCGTTGTCGCTGTAGGAGGACGTGAACCAGCGGGGGGATTCGGTCGTCACGACGTGCCCTTTCGTAGCCCGATGGAGCGAGGTCAGACGGCCTTGACGCCGTCCACGAACGCGGAGAACGCGGCAGCGGTGAAGCCGAGGATGGGGCCGTTGTCGCACTTGGAGTCCCGGACGGGGACGACACCCCGAGAGGCGACGAGGTTCATAGCGACCTCGACGCACTGGCCGCCGTTTTCGCTGTAGGAGGACGTGAACCAGCGGGGGGATTCGGTCGTCACGACGTGCCCTTTCGTAGCTGATCGATCATGGCCACAGATGCCGCCTGCGTGTGTGCTTCGGCCTGGAGTTGATGGTAGGCCGTCAGCATGGGCACCACCGAGTTGTTGTCCCGTTCCAGGTGGCCCCGTTGAGCGGATTCTGCGTAGGACATGATCGAGCGGTCCGGCAGCGTGAGCACGGTGACCGGCAGGCTGAGCGGACGGCGCTCCCCCATCTCGAAGGGGGCGATCTGAAGCACGGTGTTCGGCAGCTCGGCGAATTCGAGCAGACGCGTCAGCTGCCCCTTCATGAGGGCTGGTCCACCAATGGGGCGCCGCAGACAGCTCTCGTCCAACACCGCGAAAACAACGGGTGGAGGGGTACGAAGCAGAGCGGCCTGTCGCGCCGCAATCACCGCGATTCGTTCGCCCGCCTGATCCGCTGTGATGGCTCCCCTCTTGACGGTGCTCTCGGTGACGACGGTCGAGTACTCCGGCGTCTGGAGCAGTCCAGGTATGACGCCCACCTCGTACAGGCGGATCTCCACCGCCCGGCTCTCGTACCCGAGGAACTCCGGGAAGCCCTCCAGCAGTACGCCGTGCCGGATCTCGCGCCACTCGCGCTCGAACGACTTTTCGCCCTGGCCGGTGCCGAAGACCTCGTCGGCACTGCGCGAGAACCGCAAGGTCGGCACTTTCCGTCCGGTTTCGACTGCTGACACGTGCGTACTGGAGTACCCGAGCCGCCCGCCCAGGAGCTCCTGCGTCCAACCACGCTCCTCCCGCCAGCTGCGCACACGCGCCCCGAAGGCCGCCTGCGGTCCTCGCTCGGGATTCAACTCCTTGCGGTTCAAAGGCCCCTGACCGATCTTCCGTTCCGATTCGACAGGTTGAAGCCTCCCCCGGCCAGGGCCATTCTGAACCCGATCGGTAGCGACTCGGCTACGGAGAGGAACGGTGTCATGTGTGAAACACAGCCCCCTCAACCCCCGCCCCCCGGCACGCTCGTGGTGGACACCGCACAGGACGGGCGGGTCGGGGAGTTCCGCGGGGTCGCCGGCCCGTACTGGGCCCTGCGGCCTGTGCGCGGCGGCGCGGAATGGGAGGCGGAGCCGCGGCACGTGCGGCCCGCCGAGCCGATGGAGCGCATGCGCGCCGAGAACGCGCGGCGCAACGCGCGGAGCGCGAAGGGGTTGCTGTGAGCGCCCCACCGCCCGAAGGGGACGACACCGGGGCCGAGTTGCGGCGCATGGAGTCGGACCCGGCCTACCGGGCCCTGTTCCTCACGCTGCTGGACTCGGCCCTGGCCCGGCGGGACGCGGAGCGCGGCGTGTTCGCGCTCGGGGCCCTGGCGGCGGCCGAGCGGCTGCGGGGCCTGATCCTTCCCGATCCCGACCCGGCGGCCCGCCGGGCCCGCGCCGACCGGCGGACCGCGGTGGCGGTGACGGTCGGGGCGGTCGCGTGGACGTGCTGCGTGGCCGGCATCGTCGCCCGGGGGTGGCTCGCGTGAGCGACGGCCCGACGCCTCCCCCGCGCCCGGAGTGCGCCGCGTCCGGCACCCTCTCGGCGGCGCACCTGGACGCGCTGACACGCCTCCTCCCCGCGAGGGCCCTGCGGGAGGTCCTCGCGGCCGGTCCGGAGCTGCGTTGCTCCCTGGACCGGCACGCCGGCCCGCACCTGGACGTCGTCCACGACCCCGCCTCCGGCGACGCCCTGTGGGCCCGCTGGTCCGACGGCAAGGGACCCGACGCCGAACCCGACGCGATCCTCCCCCTCCCCGACTGCCCGGCGACCACCGGCCCCATCGCCTGCGCCCACCCCCTCGACCACCCCGGCGACCACAGCCGGGAACGTACGAACCGCAACCCCTGAGCCCGTCGCCGTCGGCCCGCTATCAGGCCCAGAAGGCCTCGGTGACAACGATCTGTGGTTCTGCGTGGCGACGCATGAAGGTGTAGATGAGCCAGCCTCGCCCACCCGCCAGGTCCACGATGTGCGAGCCACCCGGCCGGGTCGACGCCAGCGGGCGGACGGTCATCCAGTGCGGAAGCCCGGCATCGGCGTCGATCCCCCGGAAGTAGGGGTCCTCGGCCGTGATCAGCTCGGCGCGGGCGCTCATGATCAGCTCGACGGCTTCCGCAGGCATGCTCCGGAAGTCCTGGTCCGCCTGCTTCGTCCAGTCCATCTGCCAAGGCGGCCGCGGTGGCTCGTCGCTCACTCGCCGGGCTCCCGCTCGGCAGCTTCGTGCCGGAGGCGGCTGTATTCCTCCAGGAGGCGCATGGACTCCTCAGGATCTTCGGACACGGCGGCGCGCGCTTCGAGATCGCGCAGGTGCGCGTCGAGAACGGGGTCTCGCACGATGGCGTACTGCGTCCACCACAGACGCATGAAAGCCGGGACCGGCGTGACGCTGAAGGCGTTGCCGATCACGCGCTTCCAATGCGCCTCGAAGTCCGGGAGCAGATGCGGGGTGTGCTCCTGAATCGCCAACCGGAGCGCTTGGGGGGTGCGTTCGGGCATGGGCGGCAACCGCCGCGGCACCCCCTCGTACTCCTCGAAGTGGAGTGCATGGGCAGGCATGGTCAAAGGCTCCTCAGGTGGAGATCAGGCCGCTTCCTGCGGGGCGTCGTGCGACTGCTGCCAGCAGGTCATCTGCTCGAACCACTCGGCCGGCACCAGGTAGGCGACGGTCTTCCCCTTGCGTGTGATGGCGGCGGCTTCGCCGGCGATCCGGGTCCGATCCAGAATCTCGCCCATCCCCTTGCGAAGGTCGATGGTCGTGTACGTCTTCGTCTCCATACGCTCCACCATAGGGCAACTATCATAATTGTCATACGTGGCTGCGGTGACTTCGGAGACCACGGCCCCCGGCCCCACCCCTCACCACCCGGCGGCCACAACCGGGGGACACACGAGCCGGACGCGCAGGAGAGGACCGAAGCCGCATGAGTGCCGCGCCCCGGCCGTCGGCCACCCCGCAGCCGCCGGCCCTGCCCGAGGCGATCCGCGCCACCCTCGCCCGGGTCGCCCCTCATCTCCTCGCCGACTTCGACCGCGACCGGGCGGCCGGCACCGCCCGCGCCCGTACCGAGGTGTCAGCCGCTCCCCTGCGCACCTTCACCGAGGCATGGGCCGTCGAGGTGGCCATCGCCCGGCATCCCGAGGCCGCTGCCCGGCTTCGCGCGTTGGAGAGCCGCGCCGGAGAAGTCACCGACCTCGGCGAGGCCCGGGACATCGCCGCCGAGATCAGCCGCATCCGCCGCGCGGCCGCCGCCGAAGCGGGTATCGCCACCGCCGGCGGGTCCGCCTCGTGACCGACGCCCTCAGGCGTACAGCCGCTCCAGGACCACCGCGATGCCGTCCTCCTCGTTCGACAGGGTGACCTCGTCGGCGACGGCCAGGAGTTCGCGGTGGGAGTTGGCCATGGCGACCCCGTGGGCCGCCCACGCGAACATCGGGACGTCGTTCGGCATGTCGCCGAAGGCGATCGTGGACGAGCCCGGGATGCCGAGCACCTCGGCGGCGCGGGCGAGGCCGGCGGCCTTGTCCACGTCCAGGGGCTGGAGTTCCACGGTGTGTTCCCCGGCCATGGTGACGTTCACCAGGTCGCCGACCACCGAGCGCGCGACCCGGGTCAGCTCGTCGTCGTCGAGCCGGGGGTGCTGGAGGAGGACCTTGTTGATCGGGGCCGACCACAGGTCGCTGCGGCGGGGTACGCGGACGGTCGGCAGGTGCGGGTGCCACATCCGGTAGCCGGGCCCTATCAGCATCTCGGCGTCGAGGCCCTCCTGGTTCACCGCCGCCCAGACCTCGCCGATCTCCGCCTCGATCTTGCCGAGGGCGACCTCGGCGAGCCCGTGGTCCATGGAGACGGAGTGCAGCAGGAGCCCGCGCGCCGCGTCGTACACCTGCGCGCCCTGCCCGCACACCGCGAGCCCCTCGTAACCGAGGTCGTCCAGGACGTGTCGGACCTGGGGAACGGGCCGTCCGGTGACGACGATGTGTTGGGCGCCGGCGGCCCGGGCGGTCGCGAGGGCCTTGTGGGAGCGGGCGGAGACGGTGTCTCCGGCGCACAGCAGAGTCCCGTCCAGGTCAGTGGCGATCAAGGCATGGGGGAGGGCGGAAGTCACGGCGTCAAGGATACGGACCCCGTTGGACAAGTCCTACAAATAGCGCCCGAATCCGGCCTCCCACAGACCCCACCTGGCACGTAACGTGTCAACAAGCCCCCGGGACACCCCCGGCCCGCGTCGAAAGCGAGGCAGCACCCCATGCCCCAGCAGAGCCCCCTCGATGTTCCCGAGGGCGACCCGTTCGGGCCGCACAACCTCCCCTACGGCGTCTTCTCGACCGCCGGGGAGGACCGTCGCCGGATCGGCGTGCGGATCGGCGGGCACGTGCTCGACGCGGGAGCGGCCGCCCTGGCGCTCGGCTCCCCGTACGCCGGACTGCTCGGGCAGTCCTCGCTGAACCCGCTGCTCGCCGCCGGCCGCACCGCCTGGCGCGACGTGCGCCGCGCGCTGACCGCCTGGGTCACCGACCCCGGGCACCGCCCCACCGTCGAGCCGCACCTGCTGCCGCTGGACGCGGTCACGCTGCACCTGCCGTACGAGGTCGCCGACTACGTCGACTTCTACGCGAGCGAGCACCACGCCACCAACGTCGGGAAGATGTTCCGCCCCGACGGGGACGCGCTGACCCCCAACTGGAAGCACCTGCCCATCGGTTACCACGGCCGCTCCGGCACCATCGTGGTCTCCGGCACGGACGTCGTGCGCCCCTCCGGGCAGCGCAAGGCGCCCACCGACGCGGCGCCCGTCTTCGGGCCGTCCGTGAAGCTCGACATCGAGGCCGAGGTCGGCTTCGTCGTCGGCGCGCCGTCCGAGCTGGGCCGGCCGGTGCCGCTGGCCGACTTCGAGGACCACGTCTTCGGGCTGTTCCTCCTCAACGACTGGTCGGCCCGCGACGTCCAGGCCTGGGAGTACGTCCCCCTCGGCCCGTTCCTCGGCAAGTCGTTCGCCACGTCCGTCTCCGCCTGGGTGACCCCCCTGGAGGCCCTGGACGCGGCCCGCGTCACCCCGCCCGCGCGGGACTTCCCGCTGCTGCCCTACCTCGACGACGCCGACAGCGACCGCCCCGGCGGCTTCGACCTGCACATCGCCGTCTCCATCAACGGGACGGAGGTGGCCCGGCCGCCGTTCGCGACGATGTACTGGACGGCCGCCCAGCAGCTGGCCCACATGACCGTCAACGGCGCCTCCCTGCGCACCGGCGACGTGTTCGGCTCCGGCACCGTCAGCGGCCCCGAGGTCGATCAGCGCGGCTCCCTGCTGGAGCTCACCTGGAACGGCCGCGACGCCATCGAGCTCGCCGACGGCAAGCGCACCTTCCTGGAGGACGGCGACACCGTCACCCTGACCGCCTGGGCGCCCGGCGCCGACGGCACCCGCGTCGGCCTCGGCGAGGTCACCGGCCGGATCGTGGGATCGCGCTAGTCCGTCCCTCGGGACGACGGGTTCCCGCAGGGTGGCCGAGGGCCCGTACGGCGCTCGCCGGGGCTGCCGGTGACGCGGACGCGGACGTCCGCGCGTACGCCGGGCGGGCCGTTTGGCTCATCCGTCCGGCCCGCCCGCGTGGCGGGCCGGCCCGGGGCCCGCACATGCTGCTCGGACAGGCCGAAGTCCCCGCAGCGCAGGAGGCCCTGCCCATGCTCGTGTCCACCCGTACCCTGGCCCTCGCCGCCGCCGCGGCCGTGGCGCTCACCCTCGCCCCGGCCGCCTCGGCCGTGGAAGGTCCGGCGCCCGACCCCCGCAACAGGAAGGCGATGCGCGACATGGCGACGGCCATCGCGGTGACCGCCAAGTACGTGGACGAGCGGCAGGCCGTCAAGGACGGGTACGTGAAGCACGGCGAGTGCATGAACAACCCGTTCGGCGTCGGCTCCATGGGCTTCCACTACGTCAAGGACGCCTACTGGGGCTCGACGGACCCCAGCAAGCCCACCGCGCTCGTGTACAGCGCCGAGACGGACAAGCACGGGCGGCGCAAGCTCCAGGCGGTGGAGTGGATGGTCACCGACCGGGACCAGGACCTGAAGACGGCCGACGACCGGCCGTCGATGTTCGGCCTCCCCTTCGACGGCCCGATGCCGGGCCACTGGGCGGGCATGCCGAAGCACTACGACCTGCACATGTGGGCGTACAAGCACAACCCGGCGGGCCGCTTCCACAACTGGAACACCGCCCTGACGTGCCCGAAGAAGACCCCGGCCGCAGGGGGCACCGCGCACTCGCACGGCCACTAGTCCTGCGACCGCAGGGCCATCAAGTGCCAGCCGCATATGACTCACCCGAAAGGGCGGTGTTCCTCGGATTCCCGGCGATACGCTGGTCGCACTCACGAGACTGCGGCTCATGGGAGCACTGATGAACCCGGAACACAGCTGGCCGATCCCGCCTCCGGGCGGCTGGACCGCGGACGACCTGGACACGCTTCCGAATCTGCCTCCTCACACGGAGCTGATCGACGGGAGCCTGATCTTCGTGAGTCCGCAGACCCTCTTCCACTCCCGCACGGTCGACTTCCTCAACTGGCAACTCCGGTCGCTGGTGCCCCGGGGTCTTGAGGTGGTCCGCGAGTTCACCATCGACATCGACCGCCGCAACCGACCCGAGCCCGACGTCATCGTGTGCAGCGAGGACGTCCTCACCGACCTGGCACAGACGCGGTTCCCCGCCAAGGCCGTCCTACTGGCCATCGAGGTGGTCTCTCCCGAGTCCGTCGACCGCGACCGCGAGACCAAGCCGCTCAAGTACGCACGGGCGGGGATCCCCCACTACTGGCGGGTCGAGAACAAGGACGGCCGCGCCGTCGTCTACGTCTTCGAGCGGGAACCGGCCAGTGGCGGTTACGTCGCCACCGGCATCTTCCACGACCGCCTGAAGGTCGCCGTCCCCTTCCCCGTCGACCTCGACCTCACCACCATCACGGCGAAGCGTCAGCGGTCCGAATAGCCCGGCATACGACACCGGGGCCCGGCTCCCCCCGTGGGAAGCCGGGCCCCGGTGCGGTTGCGGACCGGTCAGCGGACGAACGTGCTCGCCTGCCCCGCCAGGTCCAGGAAGTACTGCGGGGCCAGGCCCAGGACGAGGGTGACGGCGACGCCGACCGCGATGGTCGTCATCGTCAGCGGCGAGGGCACCGCCACCGTCGGGCCGTCGGCCTTCGGCTCACTGAAGAACATGAGCACGATCACCCGGACGTAGAAGAACGCGGCGATCGCCGACGAGATGACGCCGACCACGACCAGCGCCCCGGCCCCGCCCTCGGCCGCCGCCTTGAACACGGCGAACTTGCCGGTGAACCCGGAGGTCAGCGGGATGCCGGCGAAGGCCAGCAGGAACACCGCGAACACGGCCGCCGTCAGCGGCGAGCGCCGCCCGAGACCGGCCCACTTCGACAGGTGGGTGGCCTCGCCGCCCGCGTCCCGCACCAGCGTGACCACCGCGAAGGCGCCGATCGTCACGAAGGAGTAGGCGCCCAGGTAGAAGAGGACGGACTGGACGCCCTCCGCCGACGTCGCGATCACACCGGCGAGGATGAACCCCGCGTGCGCGATCGACGAGTACGCCAGGAGCCGCTTCACGTCGGTCTGGGTCACGGCGATGACCGCGCCGGCCAGCATCGTGACGATCGCGACGCCCCACATCACCGGCCGCCAGTCCCAGCGCAGGCCCGGCAGGACCACGTACAGCAGCCGCAGCAGCGCGCCGAACGCGGCGACCTTCGTCGCGGCGGCCATGAAACCGGTGACCGGCGTCGGGGCGCCCTGGTAGACGTCCGGGGTCCACATGTGGAAGGGGACCGCGCCGACCTTGAACAGCAGGCCCATCAGGATCAGCGCGCCACCGATCAGCAGCAGCGCGTCGTTGCCCATCGTGGCGGCCAGCGCCGGGTCGGTCTTGGCGACCGTGCCGTCCACCACGTCCGCGATGACCGCGTACGAGACGGAGCCCGAGTACCCGTAGAGCAGGGCGATGCCGAACAGCAGGAACGCCGAGGAGAAGGCGCCGAGCAGGAAGTACTTGACGGCCGCCTCCTGCGACATCAGCCGCTGGCGGCGGGCGACGGCGCAGAGCAGGTACAGCGGGAGGGAGAAGACCTCCAGCGCGATGAACAGCGTCAGCAGGTCGTTGGCCGCCGGGAAGATCAGCATGCCGGCGACGGCGAACAGGGCCAGCGGGAACACCTCGGTGGTGGTGAACCCGGCCTTGACGGCGGCCTTCTCGCTGTCGCTGCCCGGTACGGACGCGGCCTGCGCGGCGAAGGAGTCCACCCGGTTGCCGTGGGCCTCCGGGTCGAGGCGCCGCTCGGCGAAGGTGAACATCGCCACGATGGACGCGAGCAGGATGGTGCCCTGGAGGAACAGGGCCGGGCCGTCCACCGCGATGGCGCCCATGGCCGCGATCTGCGCCTTGCTGCTCCCGTACCCGCCGGCCGCGAGGCCGACGACCGCCGCGAAGGCCGAGGCCAGCGCGGCGACGGCGAGGAACACCTGCACGTAGTAGCGGGACCTGCGGGGGACGAACGCCTCGACGAGGACGCCGAGGATGGCCGCGCCCACCACGATGAGCGTGGGCGCGAGTTGGGCGTACTCGATGTGCGGGGCCGGGATCCGGTCGATCGGTTCCGCGGCCAGGGCCCAAAGGCCTGTAGCTGACGTGCTCACTTGGCCGCCTCCACCTCGGGCTCGGGGTCGGTCTGCTGTACGTCCGACATGGTGTGCTCGACCGCCGGGTTGACGATCTCGGTCAGGGGCTTGGGGTAGACGCCCAGGCCGATCAGCAGCGCGATCAGCGGGGCGACCACCAGCACCTCCCGCAGGCGCAGGTCCGGCATGGTGCGGACCTCCTCCTTCACGGGGCCGGTCATCGTGCGCTGGTACAGGACCAGCGTGTACAGCGCGGCGAGCACGATGCCGACGGTCGCGATGATGCCGACGACCGGGTAGCGGGCGAACGTGCCGACCAGGACCAGGAACTCGCTGACGAACGGTGCGAGGCCCGGCAGCGACAGGGTGGCGAGACCGCCGATCAGGAAGGTGCCGGCGAGGACCGGGGCCACCTTCTGGACGCCGCCGTAGTCGGCGATGAGCCGCGAGCCGCGCCGCGAGATCAGGAAGCCGGCGACCAGCATCAGCGCCGCCGTCGAGATGCCGTGGTTGACCATGTACAGCGTCGCGCCGGACTGTCCCTGGGAGGTCATCGCGAAGATGCCCATGATGATGAACCCGAAGTGGGAGATCGACGCGTAGGCGACCAGCCGCTTGATGTCGCGCTGCCCGACCGCGACCAGCGCGCCGTAGACGATGCTGATCAGGGCGAGGACGAGGATCACCGGCGTGGCCCACTTGCTGGCGTCGGGGAACAGCCCGAGGCAGAAGCGGAGCATCGCGAAGGTGCCGACCTTGTCGACGACCGCGGTGATCAGTACGGCGACCGGGGCGGTGGCCTCGCCCATCGCGTTGGGCAGCCAGGTGTGCAGCGGCCACAGCGGCGCCTTCACCGCGAAGGCGAAGAAGAAGCCGAGGAACAGCAGCCGTTCGGTGTTGGTCGCCATGTCCAGGGTGCCCGCGGCGCGGGCGGCGGTGATCTCCTGGAGCGAGAAGTTCCCCGCGACCACGTACAGCCCGATGACGGCGGCCAGCATGATGAGCCCGCCGGCCAGGTTGTAGAGGAGGAACTTGACCGCCGCGTACGAGCGCTGCGCGGCCGCGTTCTCGTCGGACCCGGAGTGCGCCCGGTCGCCGAAGCCGCCGATGAGGAAGTACATCGGGATGAGCATGGCTTCGAAGAAGATGTAGAAGAGGAAGACGTCGGTCGCGGCGAAGGAGATGATCACCATCGCCTCGACCATGAGGATCAGGGCGAAGAAGCCCTGGGTCGGCCGCCAACGGGAGGAGTTCGTCTCCAGCGGGTCGGCGTCGTTCCAGCCGGCCGCGATCACGAAGGGGATGAGCAGCGCGGTGAGCGCGATCAGCGCCACCCCGATGCCGTCGACGCCGAGTTCGTAGCGGACGCCGAAGTCGGCGATCCAGGAACGGGACTCGGTGAGCTGGTAGCGGTCACCGCTCGGGTCGAAGCGGACCGCGACGAGCACGGCCAGTGCCAGTGTCGCCAGCGAGAAGAGCAGCGCGAGCCACTTGGCGGCGGTCCGGCGGGCGGCCGGTACGGCCGCCGTGAGGATCGCGCCGACCGCGGGGACCGCGGCCGTCACCGTCAGAAGCGGGAAATTCATCTCACACCGCCCTCATCAGCAGGGTCGCGGCGATGAGGATCGCCGTGCCCCCGAACATCGAGACCGCGTAGCTGCGGGCGTAGCCGTTCTGCAGCTTGCGCAGCCGGCCCGAGAGCCCGCCGACCGAGGCGGCCGTGCCGTTGACCACTCCGTCGACCACGCTGTGGTCGAGGTAGACGAGCGAGCGGGTCAGGTGCTCGCCGCCGCGGACGAGGACGACGTGGTTGAAGTCGTCCTGGAACAGGTCCCGGCGGGCCGCCCGGGTGAGGAGCGAGCCGCGCGGGGCGACGACCGGGACGGGCTTCTTGCCGTACATGCCCCAGGCGATGCCGACGCCGATGACGAGGACGACCATGGTGGCGGCCGTCACCGTCAGGGCGCTGACCGGCGGGTGGCCGTGCTCGTAGCCGGTGACGGGCTCCAGCCAGTTGAGGAAGCGGTCGCCGATCTCGAAGAACCCACCGGCGAAGACCGACCCGAAGGCGAGCACGATCATCGGGATGGTCATGGACTTCGGGGACTCGTGCGGGTGCGGCGCGTGGCCGTCCGCGTCGGGCTGCCAGCGCTTCTCACCGAAGAACGTGAGGAGCATGACGCGGGTCATGTAGAAGGCGGTGATGCCCGCGCCCAGCAGGGTCACGCCACCGAGGATCCAGCCCTCGGTGCCGCCCTTCGCGAAGGCCGCCTCGATGATCATGTCCTTGGAGAAGAAGCCCGACAGGCCCGGGAAGCCGATGATGGCGAGGTAGCCGAGTCCGAAGGTCACGAAGGTGATCGGCATGTACTTCCGCAGGCCGCCGTACTTGCGCATGTCGACCTCGTCGTTCATCCCGTGCATCACGGAACCGGCGCCGAGGAAGAGGCCCGCCTTGAAGAAGCCGTGCGTCACCAGATGCATGATCGCGAAGACGTAGCCGATGGGGCCGAGGCCCGCGGCGAGGATCATGTACCCGATCTGCGACATCGTGGAGCCCGCGAGGGCCTTCTTGATGTCGTCCTTCGCGCAACCGACGATCGCACCGAAGAGCAGGGTGACCGCTCCGACGACGGTGACGACGAGCTGCGCGTCGGGCGCCCCGTTGAAGATGGCGCCGGAGCGGACGATCAGGTAGACGCCCGCGGTGACCATGGTGGCCGCGTGGATGAGGGCCGAGACCGGGGTCGGGCCCTCCATCGCGTCACCGAGCCAGGACTGGAGCGGCACCTGCGCCGACTTGCCGCAGGCGGCGAGCAGCAGCATCAGGCCGATCGCGGTGAGCGTGCCCTCGGAGGTCTCGCCGACGGAGCCGAGGACCGGTCCGAACGTGAACGTCCCGAAGGTGGTGAACATCAGCATGATCGCGATCGACAGGCCGATGTCACCGACGCGGTTGACGAGGAAGGCCTTCTTCGCGGCGGTGGCCGCGCTGGGCTTGTGCTGCCAGAAGCCGATCAGGAGGTAGGAGGCGAGGCCGACGCCCTCCCAGCCGAAGTACAGCAGCAGGTAGTTGTCGGCGATGACCAGCAGCAGCATGGCCGCGACGAACAGGTTGAGGTAGCCGAAGAAGCGGCGGCGGCGCTCGTCGTGCTCCATGTACCCGATCGAGTACACGTGGATGAGCGTGCCCACCCCGGAGATCAGCAGGACGAAGGTCATCGACAGCTGGTCCAGCTGGAAGGCGATGTCCGCCTGGAAGCCCTCCACCGGGATCCAGCTGAACAGCCGCTGGTGCAGGGTCCGGTCGTCGGCGCTCCGCCCCAGCATGTCGGCGAAGAGGGCGACGCCGATGCCGAAGGAGACGGCGGCGAGCAGGGTACCGAGCCAGTGACCGACCTTGTCGAGCCGGCGGCCGCCGCAGAGCAGCACCGCCGCCCCGAGCAGGGGCGCCGCCACCAGCAGCGCAATCAGATTCTCCACTGTGTGAACGCCCCTTACAGCTTCATCAGGCTGGCGTCGTCGACCGAGGCCGAGTGGCGGGTACGGAACAACGACACGATGATCGCGAGGCCCACCACGACCTCCGCGGCGGCGACGACCATCGTGAAGAAGGCGATGATCTGTCCGTCGAGGTTGCCGTGCATCCGGGAGAAGGCCACGAACGCGAGGTTGCAGGCGTTGAGCATCAGCTCGACGCACATGAACAGCACGATCGCGTTCTTCCGGATGAGGACTCCGGCCGCGCCGATGGTGAACAGCAGGGCGGCCAGGTAGAGGTAGTTGACCGGATTCACTTCGATGCCTCCTCACGGCCGAGGCGGTCCGACGACGCCTGCTCCAGCGCCTTCAGGTCGTTCAGCGCCTCACCGGACACGTCGCGGATCTGACCGCGGGCCCGGAGCGTCTTGTTGACGGTCAGCTCGGACGGGGTGCCGTCCGGCAGCAGGCCGGCCACGTCCACGGCGTTGTGGCGGGCGTAGACGCCGGGCGCCGGCAGCGGCGGGAGCTGCACTCCGTCGCGCACGCGCTTCTCGGCGAGCTCGCGCTGCGTGGCGGCCCGCTCGGTGCGCTCGCGGTGGGTGAGCACCATCGCGCCGACGGTCGCGGTGATCAGCAGGGCGCCGGTGAGCTCGAAGGCGAAGACGTACTTGGTGAAGATCAGCGTGGCCAGGCCCTCGACGTGGCCGCCGGAGTTGATCCGGCCGAGCCCGTTGAAGTGGCTGAGTCCGGCCTGGCCGATGCCGGCGATCAGCAGGGTGCCGAAGCCGAGTCCGCACAGGACGGCGAGCCAGCGCTGGCCCTTGATGGTCTCCTTCAGGGAGTCGGCGGCGGTGACGCCGACGAGCATGACCACGAAGAGGAACAGCATCATGATGGCGCCGGTGTAGACGATGACCTGGACGACGCCCAGGAAGTACGCCCCGTTGGCGAGGTAGAAGACCGCGAGGATGATCATCGTCCCGGCGAGGCTGAGCGCGCTGTGCACGGCCTTCTTCATGAGGATCGTGGCGAGCGCGCCGATGACGGCGACGGTGCCGAGGATCCAGAACTGGACCGCCTCGCCCGTGGAGGTCAGCGATCCGGCGGCGAGGTTCGCCGCGTCCAGGGCGGCGCTCATGCCTCCACCCCCTCGGCGGGTTCGGCGACCTCGCCCTTGGAGACGGCCGTCTGCCGGACCGTGCCCGGGGCGGCCCCCGTCACCAGCCCCCGGTAGTAGTCCTGCTCGTCGGTCCCGGGGAACACCGAGTGCGGCGCCTCGACCATGTTCTCGGTCAGGCCGGCGAGGAGCTGCTCCTTGGTGTAGATCAGCGACTCACGGCTGGAGTCCGCCAGTTCGAACTCGTTCGTCATGGTCAGCGCCCTGGTCGGGCACGCCTCGACGCACAGCCCGCACAGGATGCAGCGGGCGTAGTTGATCTGGTAGACGCGGCCGTACCGCTCGCCCGGGGAGTAGCGCTCCTCCTCGGAGTTGTCCGCGCCCTCCACGTAGATGGCGTCGGCGGGACAGGCCCAGGCGCACAGCTCGCACCCGATGCACTTCTCCAGACCGTCGGGGTGGCGGTTGAGCTGGTGCCGTCCGTGGAAGCGCGGAGCGGTGGTCTTCTGCTGCTCCGGGTACTGCTCGGTGAGGCGCTTCTTGAACATGGCCTTGAAGGTCACGCCGAAGCCGGCCACCGGGTTCTGCCACTTCTCGTCAGACATTTCCCGCACCCTCCTCTCGGTCGCTGTCGGTGTTCGTGCCGCCGCTGACGATCAGCTCCCGCTCGCTGCGGGACCGTCGGCGCGGTACGGGTGCCAGGTGCTGGCCGGGCTTGGGCGGTACGGGGAACCCGCCCGCCAGCGGGTCGAACGGCTCGGCCGCGGCGACCTTGTCGGCCTGCTCGACGGCGGCCTTCTCGCGTTTGTCCCGGAACAGGTCGACCACGAAGGACAGCAACAGGATCGCGACGACGGCCCCGCCGACGTACAGGACGATCTCGCTGAAGTCGTAGGCCTCGTTGCGCAGCGCCCGGACGGTCGCGACCAGCATCAGCCAGACCACGGAGACCGGGATGAGGACCTTCCAGCCGAGCTTCATCAGCTGGTCGTAGCGGACGCGGGGCAGGGTGCCGCGGAGCCAGATGAAGAAGAACAGCAGCAGCTGCACCTTGAGGACGAACCAGAGCATCGGCCACCAGCCGTGGTTCGCGCCCTCCCAGTAGGTGGAGATCGGCGCCGGGGCCCGCCAGCCGCCCAGGAACAGGGTGACGGAGACCGCGGAGACGGTGACCATGTTGACGTACTCGGCCAGCATGAACAGCGCGAACTTGATTGACGAGTACTCGGTGTTGAAGCCGCCGACCAGGTCGCCCTCGGACTCCGGCATGTCGAAGGGGGCGCGGTTCGTCTCGCCGACCATCGTGATGACGTAGATGATGAAGGACACCGGCAGCAGGATGATGTACCAGCGGTCGGCCTGGGCCTCCACGATCGCCGAGGTCGACATCGACCCGGAGTAGAGGAACACCGAGGCGAAGGCCGCGCCCATCGCGATCTCGTAGGAGATCATCTGCGCGCAGGACCGCAGTCCGCCGAGCAGCGGGTAGGTGGAGCCCGAGGACCAGCCGGCGAGGACGATGCCGTAGATGCCGACCGAGGCCACCGCGAGGATGTACAGCATCGCGATGGGCAGGTCGGTCAGCTGCATCGTGGTGCGCTGGCCGAAGATGGAGACCTCGTTGCCCGCCGGGCCGAAGGGGATCACCGCGATGGCCATGAAGGCCGGGATCGCCGCGATGATCGGGGCCAGGACGTACACCACCTTGTCGGCCCGCTTGACGATGACGTCTTCCTTCAGCATCAGCTTGATGCCGTCGGCGAGCGACTGGAGCATGCCCCAGGGGCCGTGCCGGTTGGGGCCGATGCGCAGCTGCATCCAGGCGACGACCTTGCGCTCCCACACGATGGAGAACAGCACGGTCACCATCAGGAAGGCGAAGCAGAACACCGCCTTGATGACGACGAGCCACCAGACGTCCCTGCCGAACAGCGACAGGTCCTCCGCGGCCAGCTGTACGAGGTCACCGGGTACCGCGTTCACGCTCCCACCTCCGCAGTGGTGTCACCGGCGGCGGCGGCCGGGACCGCCGGTCCGATGCGTACGAGGGTGCCGGGGCGGGCTCCGGTGTCGGAGTACACGCCGGAACCGGTGGAGTTCAGCGGCAGCCACACCACCCGGTCGGGCATTTCGGTGATCCGCAGCGGGAGTTCCACCGAGCCGGCCGGGCCGGTCACCGCGAGGACGTCGCCGTCCTTGACGCCGGTCTCGGCGGCGGTGGCGGCCGACAGTCGGGCCGGCGCCTCGTGCCGGGTTCCGGCGAGGGCCTCGTCGCCCTCCTGGAGCCGGCCGAGGTCCAGCAGCAGCCGGTGGCCGGCCAGGACCGCCTCCCCGGCGGCGGGCCGCGGCAGCGGTACCCGGTCCGTGGACTGCTCTGCGGCGAGCTCGCCCTCCCAGGGGCCGAGCCGTTCCAGTTCCCGGCGTACGGCGTGCACGTCGGGCAGGGCGATCGGCCGGTCCGTCGCGTCGGCCAGCATGTGCAGCACGCGGGCGTCGGCGGGGGCGAGGCGGCGGGTCATCTGGTCGGGCTTGAGGGCTGCCTCGAAGGGGCGCACCCGGCCTTCCCAGTTGATGAACGCGCCCGGCTTCTCGGCGACCGCGGCGACGGGCAGGACCACGTCGGCGTGGTCGGTGACCTCGCCGGGCCGCAGTTCCAGGGAGACGACGAAGGCCTCCTGGAGGGCGGTGCGGGCGCGGGCCGGGTCCGGCAGGTCGGCGACCTCGACGCCGCCGACGAGGAGCGCGGACAGCTCGCCGGTCGCGGCGGCCTCCACGATCTGGCCGGTGTCGCGGCCGTAGCGGTGCGGGAGTTCGTCCAGCCCCCAGGCGGTCGCGACCTCGTCGCGGGCCCGCGGGTCGGTGGCGGGGCGGCCCCCGGGCAGCAGCGACGGCAGGGCGCCCGCCTCGACGGCGGCCCGTTCCCCGGCCCGGCGCGGGATCCACACCAGGCGGGCCCCGGTCGCGTTGGCCGCCCGTACGGCGGCGGTCAGCGCGCCGGGCACGCCCGCGAGGCGTTCCCCGACGACGATGACCGCGCCGGGCCGGCGCAGCGCCTCCGCGGCGACGGACCCGCCGGCCTCCAGGCCGGTGCGGGTGGCGAGGGCGTCCAGCCACTCGGGTTCGGTGCCGGGGGCGGCGGCCAGCAGGATGCCGCCCGCCTTGTCCAGGCCGCGGCTGGCGAAGGGGGCCAGCGCGAAGGTCCGCTGCTTGTGCTTGCGGTGGGCCTTGCGCAGTCGCAGGAAGACGCCGGGTGCCTCCTCCTCGGCCTCGATGCCGGCGAGCAGCACGGTCGGCGCGGCCTCCAGCGAGGTGTGGGTGACGCCGGTGCCGTCGAGGTCCTTGCCGGTGCCGGCGACGGAGGCGGCCAGGAAGTCGGCCTCCTCGGCGCTGTGCACGCGGGCCCGGAAGTCGATGTCGTTGGTGTCGAGGACGACGCGGGCGAACTTGGCGTAGGCGTAGGCGTCCTCGACGGTGAGCCGGCCGCCGGTCAGCACGCCGGTCCGGCCGCGCGCGGCGGCGAGGCCGTTCGCGGCCGCCTCCAGCGCCTCGGGCCAGCTCGCCGGGGCGAGGACGCCGTCGGCGCCGCGCACCAGCGGGGTGGTGAGCCGGTCCGGGCGCTGCGCGTAGCGGAATCCGAAGCGGCCCTTGTCGCAGAGCCACTCCTCGTTGACCTCGGGGTCCTCGGCGGCGAGGCGCCGCAGGACCTTGCCGCGCCGGTGGTCGGTGCGGGTCGCGCAGCCGCCCGCGCAGTGCTCGCACACGCTCGGGGAGGAGACGAGGTCGAAGGGGCGGGACCGGAACCGGTAGGCGGCCGAGGTGAGGGCGCCGACGGGGCAGATCTGGATGGTGTTGCCGGAGAAGTACGACTGGAAGGGGTCGCCCTCGCCGGTGCCGACCTGCTGGAGCGCGCCGCGCTCCAGCAGCTCGATCATCGGGTCGCCGGCGATCTCGTTGGAGAAGCGGGTGCAGCGCGCGCACAGCACGCACCGCTCGCGGTCCAGGAGGACCTGCGTGGAGATCGGGACGGGCTTCTCGTAGGTCCGCTTGTGGCCCTCGAAGCGGGATTCGGAGTTGCCGTGCGACATCGCCTGGTTCTGCAGGGGGCATTCGCCGCCCTTGTCGCAGACGGGGCAGTCCAGCGGGTGGTTGATGAGCAGCAGCTCCATCACCCCGCGCTGGGCCTTGTCGGCGACCGGGGAGGTCAGCTGCGTCTTGACGACCATGCCGTCGGTGCAGGTGATGGTGCAGGAGGCCATCGGCTTGCGCTGGCCCTCGACCTCGACGATGCACTGGCGGCAGGCGCCGGCCGGGGAGAGGAGGGGGTGGTCGCAGAACCGGGGGATCTCGATGCCGAGCTGTTCGGCGGCCCGGATGACGAGGGTCCCCTTGGGCACCGACAGCTCGACGCCGTCGATGGTCAGGGAGACCGTGTCCTCGGGGGCCTTGTGCACCTCGCCGCCACCGGCGGGGGCGTTTGTGGTGACGGTCACGCGTTCACCTCCGTGTCAGCCCAGAGGGTCGACTTGCTGGGGTCGAAGGGGCAGCCCTTGCCCGTGATGTGCTGCTCGTACTCCTCGCGGAAGTACTTGAGCGAGGAGAAGATCGGGCTGGCGGCGCCGTCGCCGAGCGCGCAGAACGACTTGCCGTTGATGTTGTCGGCGATGTCGTTCAGCTTGTCGAGGTCGGACATGACGCCCTTGCCGGCCTCGATGTCGCGCAGCAGCTGGACGAGCCAGTAGGTGCCCTCCCGGCAGGGGGTGCACTTGCCGCAGGACTCGTGGGCGTAGAACTCGGTCCAGCGGGTGACGGCGCGGACGACGCAGGTCGTCTCGTCGAAGCACTGGAGGGCCTTGGTGCCGAGCATCGAGCCGGCCGCGCCGACGCCCTCGTAGTCCAGGGGGACGTCGAGGTGTTCGTCGGTGAACATCGGGGTGGAGGAGCCGCCGGGGGTCCAGAACTTCAGCCGGTGTCCGGGGCGCATCCCGCCGCTCATGTCGAGGAGCTGGCGCAGGGTGATGCCGAGCGGGGCCTCGTACTGGCCGGGGCCGCTGACGTGCCCGGACAGCGAGTACAGGGTGAAGCCGGGGGACTTCTCGGTCCCCATCGACTTGAACCAGTCCTTGCCCTTGTTCAGGATCGCGGGAACCGAGGCGATGGACTCGACGTTGTTGACGACAGTGGGGCAGGCGTAGAGCCCCTCGACGGCAGGGAAGGGGGGACGCAGCCGGGGCTGACCGCGCCGGCCTTCGAGGGAGTCGAGCAGCGCCGTCTCCTCGCCGCAGATGTACGCGCCCGCGCCCGCGTGCACCGTGATGTCGAGGTCGAGCCCGCTCCCCAGGCCGCTCCTTTCCCGGTCTTCGGCCTTCCCGAGGTACCCGGCCTCGTACGCCTCGCGCACGGCCTCGTGCAGGCGTCGCAGGACCGGGACGGTCTCACCGCGCAGGTAGATGAAGGCGTGCTGCGAGCGGATCGCGTAGCAGGCGATGATCATTCCCTCGATGAGGGAGTGCGGGTTGGCGAAGAGGAGGGGGATGTCCTTGCAGGTTCCCGGCTCCGACTCGTCCGCGTTCACGACGAGGTAGTGCGGCTTGCCGTCGCCCTGCGGGATGAACTGCCACTTCATGCCGGTGGGGAAGCCTGCGCCGCCGCGGCCGCGCAGGCCCGAGTCCTTCACGTAGGCGATGAGGTCGTCGGGCGTCATGGCGAGGGCCTTGCGCAGTCCCTCGTAGCCCTCGTGACGCCGGTAGGTCTCCAGCGTCCACGACTGCGGATCGTCCCAGAACGCCGACAGGACGGGGGCGAGGAGCTTCTCCGGACTCGTCCCGTTCTTACTCAGTTCGGTGGACACGGACATCACGCCCCTCCCTCGGTGTCGGTGTCGCCGCGGGTCTCGCCCCGCGGGTGCACGATCGAGGCGTGCGGGGTCTCGCCGCGTGCGATCCGCAGGCCGATCAGGGAGGCGGGGCCCGCGCCGCCGCTCGCCTCGACGGCGCCTTCGCGTTCGTCGGGGAACCCGGCCAGGATCCGGGCCGTCTCCTTGTACGTGCACAGCGGCGCGCCCCGGGTCGGTTCGACGGGCCGGCCGGCGATCAGGTCGTCGACCATGGCCTTGGCGGAGTCGGGGGTCTGGTTGTCGAAGAACTCCCAGTTGACCATCACCACGGGGGCGTAGTCGCAGGCCGCGTTGCACTCGATGTGCTCCAGCGTGACCTTCCCGTCGGGGGTGGTCCCGTTGTTGCCGACGCCGAGGTGCTCCTTGAGCTCGTCGAAGATGGCGTCGCCGCCCATGACGGCGCACAGGGTGTTCGTACAGACGCCGACCTGGTAGTCCCCGGAGGGCCCGCGCCGGTACATCGTGTAGAAGGTGGAGACCGCGGTGACCTCGGCGGTGGTCAGGCCCAGCACCTCGGCGCAGAAGCGGATGCCGGTGCGGGAGACGTACCCCTCCTCGGACTGCGTGAGGTGCAGCAGGGGCAGCAGCGCGGAGCGGCTGTCGGGGTAGCGGGCGATCACCTCCTTCGCGTCCGCTTCGAGCCGGGCGCGCACGTCGGCCGGGAAGTCGGGGGCGGGGAGCTGGGGCATCCCCAGCTGGATGCCTTGCGTTTCACGACGGGCTGTCATCGGTCGACGCCTCCCATCACGGGGTCGATGGAGGCGACGGCGACGATGACGTCGGCGACCTGGCCGCCCTCGCACATCGCTGCCATGGCCTGCAGGTTGGTGAAGGACGGATCGCGGAAGTGGACCCGGTAGGGGCGGGTGCCGCCGTCGGAGACGACGTGGACGCCGAGCTCGCCCTTGGGGGACTCGACGGCCGCGTAGGCCTGTCCGGCGGGGACCCGGAAGCCCTCGGTCACCAGCTTGAAGTGGTGGATGAGGGCCTCCATGGAACTGCCCATGATGTTCTTGATGTGGTCGAGCGAGTTGCCGAGGCCGTCGGGGCCCATGGCGAGCTGGGCGGGCCAGGCGATCTTCTTGTCGGCGACCATGACCGGTCCGGGCTCCAGCCGGTCCAGGCACTGCTCGACGATCCGCAGCGACTGGCGCATCTCCTCCAGGCGGATCAGGAACCGCCCGTAGGAGTCGCAGCTCTCGGTGGTCGGGACGTCGAACTCGTAGTTCTCGTAGCCGCAGTACGGGTCCGACTTGCGCAGGTCGTGCGGCAGCCCGGCGGAGCGCAGCACGGGGCCGGTGGCGCCGAGCGCCATGCAGCCGGTGAGGTCGAGGTAGCCGACGTCCTGCATGCGGGCCTTGAAGATGGGGTTGCCGGTGGCGAGCTTGTCGTACTCCGGCAGGTTCTTCTTCATGGTCTTCACGAAGTCGCGCAGCTGGTCGACGGCGCCCGGGGGCAGGTCCTGGGCGAGGCCGCCGGGGCGGACGAACGCGTGGTTCATGCGCAGTCCGGTGATCAGCTCGAAGACGTCGAGGATCAGCTCGCGGTCCCGGAACCCGTAGATCATGATCGTGGTCGCGCCCAGCTCCATGCCGCCGGTGGCGATGCACACCAGGTGGGAGGAGAGCCGGTTGAGTTCCATGAGCAGGACGCGGATGACCGTCGCGCGGTCGGGGATCTGCTCGGTGATGCCGAGCAGCTTCTCGACGCCGAGGCAGTAGGCCGTCTCGTTGAAGAACGGCGTCAGGTAGTCCATGCGCGTCACGAAGGTGGTGCCCTGTGTCCAGTTCCGGAATTCGAGGTTCTTCTCGATGCCGGTGTGGAGGTAGCCGATGCCGCAGCGGGCCTCGGTGACGGTCTCGCCGTCGATCTCCAGGATCAGGCGGAGCACGCCGTGGGTGGACGGGTGCTGGGGACCCATGTTGACGACGATCCGCTCGTCGTCCGCGCGGGCCGCCGACCGGACGACCTCGTCCCAGTCGCCGCCCGTGACGGTGTAGACGGTGCCTTCCGTGGTCTCCCGGGAGGAGGCGTGGTTCGTGGACATCAGCTGTACGACCTCCGCTGGTCGGGAGCCGGGATCTGGGCGCCCTTGTACTCGACGGCGATGCCGCCGAGCGGGTAGTCCTTGCGCTGGGGGAAGCCCTGCCAGTCGTCCGGCATCATGATCCGGGTGAGGGCCGGGTGGCCGTCGAAGACCAGCCCGAAGAAGTCGTACGCCTCGCGCTCGTGCCAGTCGTTCGTCGGGTAGACCGTGACGATCGAGGGGACGTGCGGGTCGGCGTCCGGGGCGGACACCTCCAGTCGCACGATCCGGCCGTGGGTGAGCGAGCGCAGGTGGTAGACGGCGTGCAGTTCGCGGCCCTTGTCGCCGGGGAAGTGGACGCCGCTGACACCGGTGCAGAGCTCGAAGCGCAGGGCCGGGTCGTCGCGCAGGGTGGAGGCCACCCGCAGCAGGTGCTCGCGCGCGATGTGGAGCGTCAGCTCCGCCCGGTCGACGACGACCTTCTCGATCACGTTGGCGGGGACCAGGTCCTGCTCCTCCAGGGCGCCTTCGAGCTCGTCGACGACCTCGTCGAAGTACGAGCCGTAGGGGCGGGCGCTCTCGCCGGGCAGGGCGACGGTGCGGACCAGGCCGCCGTAGCCGCTGGTGTCGCCGCCGTTCGCGGCGCCGAACATGCCCTTGCGGACGCCGATCACCTCGGGGCCCGCAAGGGTCTCCCGGCCGCGCGGAGCAGGGACGTTATTGCCGTTCTCGACGGCGGGGTCGTCGCTCACCGAAGGAGCCCCTTCATCTCGATGGTGGGGAGCGCCTTGAGGGCCGCCTCCTCCGCCTCGCGCGCCGCCTCTTCCCGGTTCA
Source organism: Streptomyces sp. Isolate_45 (assembly GCF_024721315.2). Classification (GTDB taxonomy): domain Bacteria; phylum Actinomycetota; class Actinomycetes; order Streptomycetales; family Streptomycetaceae; genus Streptomyces. Next base: position 58,772 of record NZ_JANFAK020000016.1, on the reverse strand, counting down.
CGCCGAGCTTGCCGCCCTGGATCTTCTGGTGGAGCTTGAGGATCGCGTCCAGCAGCATCTCGGGCCGGGGCGGGCAGCCGGGGAGGTAGATGTCCACCGGAACGATGTGGTCGACGCCCTGGACGATCGCGTAGTTGTTGAACATTCCGCCCGAAGAGGCGCAAACGCCCATGGAGATGACCCACTTCGGAGCGGGCATCTGGTCGTACACCTGCCGCAGCACCGGCGCCATCTTCTGGCTGACCCGCCCGGCCACGATCATCAGATCGGCCTGCCGCGGGGAACCGCGGAAGACCTCCATGCCGAAGCGGGCCAGGTCGTAGCGGCCGGCTCCGGTGGTCATCATCTCGATCGCGCAGCACGCGAGGCCGAAGGTGGCCGGGAAGACGGATGACTTGCGCACCCAACCCGCGGCCTGTTCGACGGTGGTCAGCAGGAAGCCGCTCGGCAGCTTCTCTTCCAGTCCCATGGAGTATTCAGCCCCTCAGTCCCATTCCAGGCCGCCGCGGCGCCAGACGTAGGCGTAGGCGACGAAGACGGTGAGCACGAAGAGCAACATCTCGACGAGCCCGAAGATCCCCAGGGCGTCGAAGGTGACGGCCCAGGGGTAGAGGAAGACAACTTCGATGTCGAAGACGATGAAGAGCATCGCCGTCAGGTAGTACTTGATGGGGAAGCGACCGCCACCGGCGGGCATCGGGGTGGGTTCGATGCCGCACTCATAGGCTTCGAGCTTCGCCCGGTTGTACCGTTTTGGGCCGATCAGCGTGGCCATGACCACGGAGAAGATCGCAAACCCTGCGCCGAGGGCGCCGAGCACGAGGATGGGCGCGTACGCATTCACGCTCCTCGCTCCTTCCAGTCGTCCTTGACCGTTGGACCGCTGCCGGCGCCGCGTGCCCCGCCTCTCGAAGATCACCCCGGAGTCGGAACGGGGCATGTGAGGCAGTTCACAAGCCGGACTGCTGCGCATCTTATGCCTGCCGGTCTGTGATCTGCGACACGGGTAACAACACCGAGTTTGTGATCTCCACCACCTGACGAACGATCATGAAGCCCGCTGAGTGGTGATCTTCGTACGCAAGGCATCCACATGATCACCAAAGGTGACATTGGGGCTCGTCATCGCAGGTGGAACGCCGGTTGCCCTATCAAATGGTGCCCCTTGCAGGCAAATTGGCGGGAGCGCGGGAGGGGTGGTAAAGGAAACGCCGTCGCCCGACCGGGGGAAGCCGGCGGGACGGGAGTGGACGCGGGGTTCGCGCGGGCGGGCGCGAGGGGGAATGCGGGGGCCGCGATCGGGTACCCGGGGGGCCGGTGGCCGGAAGTCGACGGCGGGATGAAAGGGGAGCGGATGCTGTGCATCCGTTCACGAACCGCACAGCACGCTCACGGTCGGATCACGGACCGGCCACAGAGCCGCCGGAGCCCGAGGTAACTGTGACCTGTGTCACACGGAATCCGGGCCGCCGAAAGAGGGCTTGGCCATCTGTGCGGGTCAGTGGTAGGCCCAGGATAAATTCGGACCAATCACTGAAACCCCATGATCACAGGCTTGTGAAAGGGTGTCCGTTACGCCCGTTACGGCGTCAATAAGACCCGCGACGCGCCCGGTTAACGCCCTCCGCGCGCAACTGTGGCGCAGACCACGTTTCTTGAAGCGGACGCCCACCCCCTGATAGCGGTTGTTCTCATGTCCCACACCGCTCACATACCCAGCCACCGGAAGCCGCGCCGCAGCGCCTCGAAGCTCGCGGTCCGCGCCGGAGTTGCCGGTGGCGTTCTCAGCACCCTGGCCATGGCCGGGACCGCGAGCGCGACCCCGTCCGCGGACCCCGTGGCCGAGACGACGATGGAAATGCCGGTCCTCGAACTGAACCTCGGCGCCGAGGTGTCCTCCGCGGTCACCACGGCCGCCGAGACCACCCGCGTCGCGGCCGTCGAGGCCGCCGTGGAAGGCGAGCTGAACGCCCAGGAGGAGAGCGCCCGCACGGGTGCCGCCGCCGAGGCGAAGCAGGCCAAGGAGACCGCCCAGCAGGCCGCCGAGAAGAAGGCGAAGGAGGAAGCGGACCGCAAGGCCGACGCCGAGCGCGCCACCCGCGACTCCGAGCGCGACTCCCTCCAGACCGCCTCGGGCTCCAACACCTCCGCCGAGCAGGGCTCCTCCACGCCCTCCAAGAGCACCGGCTCGACCAAGGGTTCGGGCAGCGGCCAGGGCACGGGCACCGTCACGGCGCCCGTCAAGGGCTCCGCGTCCGCGATCCTCAACTTCGCCCGCGCGCAGCTCGGCAAGGCGTACGTCATGGGCGGCACCGGCCCGTCCTCGTTCGACTGCTCCGGCCTCGTGCAGGCGGCGTACCGGCAGGCCGGCATCTCCCTGCCGCGCACCTCCCAGGCGCAGTCCACCGCGGGCCGCTCGGTGTCCCTGAGCGCCCTCCAGCCGGGCGACATCGTCTACTGGGGCGCCAAGGGCAGCGCGTACCACGTCGCCGTGTACTCCGGTGGCGGCAACTTCATCGGTGCGCAGAACCCCAACACCGGTATCGTCGAGCGCCCCATGAACTACGACATGCCCACGGGCGCCGTCCGTCTCCTCTGATCGGACCGCTCGTCACGAAGGGCCGGTACTCCCCCGCTCGGGGGTGGAGTACCGGCCCTTCGTCATGCCCGGGGGCGCCGGGGCGCCCTGGGCCGGCACGTCTGCGCCCGGTTCCTCCCGGAATCCGCCGCCCTCGGGGCCTCGATGGGCTCGTCGGTACGTCACCGGGCGAGCCGACCGTGGTCGCCGGCCCCGTCGCCGGTGACTGGGCGCCGGTGACTGGGCGCCGGTGATCCACCCGGCCACCGTCGGCCGCGGCAGCGATCGTCGGGCTGTTGGCCGGGTTGTCGGCCGGGCTCCATCCCGCCAGGCGGCGGCCCGCGTCGAACCGGCCGGGGTCCTGCGAAGATGGTCGTGGCCGGTCCGGCCGAAAAGACGTAGTGGAGGTGGCGCCGTGAGCGAACCGCTCGACGGCCGACCCGGCACCGATGACGCAGGGGCCCGGGCGGCGGCGCTGGGCCTCGCCCTCCTCGCGGTCGGCGGCTGGCTCCTGACCACCGCCCGCCCCTGGCAGAAGCCCGGTCATCCGTTCGCCCTCGGACTCGAATGGACCGCGTCGACGGCCCTGCTGGTGTCCGGCCTCTTCCTGCTGGCCCGGGGCATACGGGCCGTGCATTGCGCCGCCGAGCCGACGAACGGCCCCGGATCCGGGACCCACTGAGCCTCGGCGCCGTCCGTCGGTCGACACGAAGGCCTCAGTCGGCTTCCGGCACGGGACGCCCCTCCCCCGCCGTCACCCCGGGCACGCGGGGCGGCTGTTCGAGCCACGCCTGCCAACGGCGGTACTCGGCCGGTTCCGGCTCGGCCCGGAAGGCCACCCGTACGGCCACGCCGGAGCAGTAGCAGGTGTATGCCGACGGGGACGTCCTCGCGCGCAGCGGGGAGGGCATCGACATCCGGATCGCGATCAACGCGAGCACCGCGAGCCCCAACGACAGGGCGTGCATGCCCCAGGAGGTGCCATCGGCTGCGGCTGCGAGGCTCATCCCAGCCCCTCCGGCCCTTCGACTGCCCCTCCGCGTGCTCCTTCGCGTGCCATTTCGGCTGCCCCCTCGGCGAGGCTGAACCAGACGACCTTGTCGCGCCCGCGCCCCGGCATCACGTCCCACCGCTCGGCGAAGGCGGCGATCAAGTGGAGCCCCCGCCCGCTCTCCTGGCCGGCCGGGGCATGGCGCAGTTCGCCGGGCAGCGGCAGCGCCGTGTCGACGGCGTCGTCCCGCACGAACACGAACACCCGCCCGTCGGTCACCACGACCTCGACCGCGAGTACGGCGGAACGCGTGTGAATGTGCGCGTTCGTCACGGCCTCCGAGGTGCACAGCCGCGCCGCCTCGGCCAGCCGGCGCCGCCCGAGCGTCTCCAGCAGACCGGCCACCCACTCCCGCGCGAGCCCCACCGTCCGCGCCTCGTTGGGCCCACTGAACTTGTACCGCCCGGCCTGCACCGGCGGCCGGTCCGGCGATAAGGCGCTCGAACGTGCCTGGACGTCACTCATGATCACTCCCTGTCTCCCAACGCGGTTGAACGCTGCGTCGACCGGAACGCGTGGCGATGGCCGCTCCCCGATTGACGGCACGCCAAAGCAGGGGCGAGCGGCTGCACTTCGCGTTCGACTGCCGAAGACGCGACGTTGTGGAGAACCGTAACGCGTCCGCATCACACTTGATGCCGTTTCTACTCATGGTTGCTACAACATGGACCAGTCGAAATCGACGGGCGACACTGGAACCCAACACGGGAGAAGGATGCTGATGCCCAACCGCAAAGCCCCAACCGCGCGGCAGCAGCGGCTCGGTGCAGAGCTGCGCAAGATGCGGGAACATGCCGGACTGACACCCGCGCACGCCGTGCAGCTCGTAGGTTCCGACCGAACGGCGATCTCCAACATCGAATCCGGCCGATCCGGCGTCAGCGGCGAGCGGGTCAGGACGTGGGCCGGTCACTACGGCTGTTCCGACACCGCGTACATCGACGCCCTCGCGGACATGGCCGAGGAACGCGGTCAAGGGTGGTGGGACGACTACGCGGGCGTCCTGTCGCCCGGCGCCCTGGATCTGGCCGAACTGGAGGCCCGTTCCCACGCACTGCGCGCCGTACAGATCATGCACATGCCCGGCCTGCTCCAGACCGAGGAGTACGCCCGCGCCGTATTCGAGCAGGCAGTGCCCACACTCAGCCCCACCAACCTTCGCCGGCAGCTCTCGTACCGCTTGAAGCGTCGAGACGTACTCGACAGTCCCAACGCGCCGATGTGCACGTTCCTGATCCACGAGGCCGCGCTGCGGCTGGAGTTCGGCGGCGCGAAAGTGGCCAGGGCGCAGCTCGATCGGTTGCTGGAGGAGTCGGAGCGGGAGAACGTGAGGGTGCGAGTCATCCCGTTCGAGGCAGGCGGTTTCCCCAATGCGGGGTCGTCGACCCTGTACGCGTCAGGGCCCGTCCCCCAGCTCGACACGGTGCAGACCGACACCGCACACGGACCTGCGTTCCTCGACGCCGAGACGCGCCTCGACAACTACCGGGCGATCCTTGATCGGACGGAGCAGCGCTCCCTCGACCCGGACCGGTCAAGGGATTTTATTCACAAAAGAGCACAACAAGTATGAAGGCGTAGGACTATGGACATTCAGTGGGAGAAGTCTCTTTACAGCACGGACGCGGAAGGCAGCAACTGCCTGGAGGTCGCCGAAGGAGAGGGCGACGACGAGATTCTGCTGCGGGAGAGCGACGACCCTGCGGTGGTCATCCGAACGACTCGCGCGAAACTGCAAGCGTTCCTCGACGGCGCTCGCGCCGGGCAGTTCGACAAGTACGGCACCGGCGCCTGACCGGACCGATCCCCAGCGGCCCTCGCATCAGCGGGGGCCGCTGGGCTTTCCCTCGACACCTCACCTAATGGCATATGCCGAATCACTCGTTAGACGGCAAACAGTTGATGCGCTGCCGACGCACACGTTAACTTCGATGTGCGAGGCGCGAATGCCGGGCGACTTGAGACGCCCTGGCCCACGCTGCGCGAACTCCCCTCAGTCCTACGCCTTCTGTGGGGAGTTGGCCGCTCTCCCGCCTTGCCGCTCGTCACGGCATCGCGAGGGAGCGGCCGCCCACGGAGCGGCAGGAAGGGGCACCCGTGCTCGTTCAACTCCCGGCACCAACTCACGAACTCAGCAGTGCGCACCAACACCTCGACCACGGCGCGACGGTCCACCCCGGCATCGCGATCGAGCGCGTCCGCTACGACCCCGACGGCGGGCCGGTCGAGGTCCAAGCCCCCGTACAGGTCGTCGCGAGCCCCCTGGCCGCCGTCCGGGCCGTCCGCGTCGACATCCTCGACTCGGACGTCTTCGCCATGAAGCGCGACGAAAGAATCCGCGCACTCCAACACGTCGACGCCGGCGGCCGGCTGCAAGCCGTCGCCGCCCTGTACCGCGGCGGGACGACCGGCTTCACGATCACCCTGCGGGACGGAACGCGCGCCGAATGGCGGCTCAGACCCGTCAGACACATGGCACTGGCCCCCGCACGTTCCACCGACTGTGAGTTCCCCTGCGCCCGGCGCATGGGCAAGGCTTGCTCGTAGGAACGCTTCGTTCGCCGCACCGCTCAAGAAGGTGGGTCCGTAGGCATGGTCGAGGGCATCAAGTGGCAGAAGTCGAGCTTCTCCGGGGGCAACGGGGAGAACTGCATCGAGGTCGGCGCTCGGGCCGAAGTCGTCGTGATCCGCGAGAGTGACGACCCGGCTCAGATCATCACGACGTCACTCGAGAAGCTCGCGGCGTTCATCGCGGGCGTGAAGGCCGGCGAGTTCGACCACCTCGTCGGGTAGCCGTCCAGGCACACCGCCCCGGATGGCGGTCCCCGCGGTCCTGCGGCCCGAAATGTGTCGGGCCGCAGGACCGCAGGGACGCGGGACGGGCCGTCAGGCCTTCGGCGCGACCTTGCTCAGGCCGTTGATGATGCGGTCCATCGCGTCGCCGCCCGTCGGGTCGGTCAGGTTGGCCAGCATCTTCAGCGTGAACTTCATCAGTACGGGGTGGGTCAGGCCGCGCTGCGTGGCCAGCTTCATCACCTTCGGGTTGCCGATCAGCTTCACGAAGGCGCGGCCCAGCGTGTAGTAGCCGCCGTACGTCTCCTTCAGCACCTTCGGGTAGCTGTGCAGCGTCAGCTCGCGCAGCGCCGTCGTGGCACGGGAGTGGGCCTGCACGATGACGTCGGCCGCGATCTGCCCGGACTCCATCGCGTAGGCGATGCCCTCGCCGTTGAACGGGTTGACGAGGCCGCCCGCGTCACCGACCAGCAGCAGGCCCTTCGTGTAGTGCGGCTGCCGGTTGAACGCCATGGGCAGCGCCGCGCCGCGGATCGGCTGCGTCATGTTCTCCGGGGTGTAGCCCCAGTCCTCCGGCATGGACGCGCACCACGCCTTGAGGACCTCGCGCCAGTCCAGCTCCTTGAACGCGGAGGAGGAGTTCAGGATGCCGAGGCCGACGTTGGACGTACCGTCGCCCATGCCGAAGATCCAGCCGTAGCCGGGCAGCAGCCGGTCCTGCGGGCCGCGCCGGTCCCACAGCTCCAGCCAGGACTCCAGGTAGTCGTCGTCGTGCCGCGGCGAGGTGAAGTACGTACGGACCGCCACGCCCATCGGGCGGTCCTCGCGCCGGTGCAGACCCATCGCGAGGGACAGCCGCGAGGAGTTGCCGTCGGCGGCGACGACCAGCGGCGCGTGGAAGGTGACCGGGGTCTTCTCCTCGCCCAGCTTCGCCTGCACGCCCGTGATGTGCCCGGTGCGCGGGTCACGGACGGGCTCGCCGACGTTGCACCGCTCGTACAGCCGGGCGCCGGCCTTCTGCGCCTGACGGGCCAGCGTCTCGTCGAAGTCGTCGCGCTTGCGGACGAGGCCGTAGTCCGGGTAGGAGGCGAGTTCCGGCCAGTCCAGCTGGAGCCGCTGCCCACCGCCGATGATCCGCAGGCCCTTGTTGCGGAGCCAGCCCGCCTCTTCCGAGATGTCGATGCCCATCGACACCAGCTGCTTGGTGGCACGCGGGGTCAGACCGTCACCGCAGACCTTCTCGCGCGGGAACGCCGTCTTCTCCAGCAGCAGGACGTCCAGTCCGGCCTTGGCGAGGTAGTAGGCGGTGGTGGAGCCGGCCGGACCGGCGCCGACGACGATCACATCCGCGGAGTGTTCGGAGAGGGGCTCGGTCACTGCGGGGTCTCCCGAAGGCTCGATATAGGGTGCCAGGCGGCACCGGACAAGTGCAGTCTAAGCAGCGAGAGAGATCACGATCCGAAGGGCTGCCCCCTATGACCACCTCGCCGACCCGGCCCCTCCCCGACGTACGCCTGCGCGTACCCACCCACGAGGACGCCCACGCCTGGCACGGAGTCTTCGACGACCCGGACGTGATGGAGTTCCTCGGCGGCCCCGCCGAACTGTCCTCGTACGTCGAATTCACCGCACGGCAGCGGATGCACGACGCCCAACTCGGCCACTGCCTGTGGACGCTGCTGGACGCGGACGGCGAGGTCATCGGCTTCACCGGGGCGCAGCCGTGGCCGGCGGAGAAGGCGTGGGGGCCGGTCGGCGAGATCGAGATCGGCTGGCGGCTGGGGCGCTCCGCGTGGGGGCGGGGGTACGCGTACGCGGCCGCGCTGGCCTCGCTGGAGCGGGTGCGGGAGGCGGGGGTGCCGCGGGTGGTCGCGATGATCGACGATGCGAACGCGCGGTCGATCGCGGTCGCGGAGCGGTTGGGGATGACGCTTGCGGAGCGGTTCCTGTTGCCGAGCGGTACGCGGTACGGGCGGCGCTACGAGTTGGTGTTCGACGCCGGGTGAGGGCGTTGGCGTTTCCGTCCCGACGGTGAGGGGTTCCGGGGCGGGTGGTGTCCGGGTGTGCCGCTGCGCGGGACCGTTCCCCGACCCGCCCTTTCTCCGTTTCCCGGGCTCCGCCCGGACCCGAGGGCCCGGGGGCTCCGCCCCCGATCCCCTTCCGGGGCTCCGCCCCGTACCCCGCGCCTCAAACGCCGGCGGGGCTGGATTTCACCGGGGCACGCCGCTCCGTGCGAGGGACGGGTCAAAAAACGGACAGGCCCGTCAGTGTCGTGAAGCGGTCCAGGGCGGCCACGCCCGCCACCGAGTTGCCCTGGGCGTCGAGGCCCGGGCTCCAGACCGCGAGGGTGCACAGGCCCGGGACGACCGCGACGATGCCGCCTCCGACGCCGCTCTTGCCCGGCAGCCCGACCCGGTAGGCGAACTCGCCCGCCGCGTCGTAGGTCCCGCACGTCAGCATCACCGCGTTGATCTGCTTCGCCTCGCTGCGCGTCAGCAGCCGGGAGCCGTCCGCGCGCAGCCCGTGCCGGGCCAGGAAGCGGCCGGCGAGGGCTAGGTCGGCGCAGCTCATCTCGATGGAGCACTGCCAGAAGTAGTGCTCCAGCAGCGCCGGTACCGGGTTGTCGATGTTCCCGTACGAGGCCATGAAGTGGGCGACGGCCGCGTTCCGGTCGCCGTGTGCCTGCTCGGACGCCGCCACCTCCGCGTCGAAGCCCAGGCCCGGGTTGCCGCTCTCCTGGCGCAGGAACTCCAACAGTTCGCTGCTCGCGTCGCCGGTCAGGCTCTGCAGCCGGTCGGTGACGACGAGCGCGCCCGCGTTGATGAACGGGTTGCGCGGGATGCCGCTCTCGTACTCCAGTTGGACGAGGGAGTTGAACGGGTTGCCGGACGGCTCGCGCCCCACCCGCTCCCACAACGTGTCGCCGCCCTCGGCCAGCGCCAGGGCCAGCGAGAACACCTTGGTGATCGACTGGGTGGAGAACGGCGTCCGCCAGTCGCCGACCCCGAAGACGTTGCCGTCGAGGTCGGCGAGCGCCATGCCGAAGCTGCGGGGTTCCACCGTCGCGAGCGCCGGAATGTACTCGGCGGGGGTGCCGCTGCCGACGAGCGGGGCGACGTCCGCGGCGACCTGCTCCAGCAGCGCCGCGTAGTCGAAGGGGCCGGTCTCCACCACCGCCTGCTACGCCTTGGTGCCGCGGTGCAGCGTGACGACGCCGCCCGTCAGGTTGCGCCAGGCGACCTTGCCCCAGCCTGCCTTCTGCAGCAGCGCGGCCAGCGCCGGCTGGTCCGGCCACTCGCGGACCGACTCGGCGAGGTACACGTACGCGTCCGGGTTGGAGGACACGACGCGGGCCACCGGCGGCAGCGCGCGCATCAGGTACTCCATGTAGACGGTGCGGAACGGCGCCCACGTCGGATGCGAGAACTCGCAGATCACGACCTGGCCGCCGGGCTTCGTCACCCGGTACAGCTCGCGCAGCGCGGCGTCCGTGTCCTGGACGTTGCGCAGCCCGAAGGAGATCGTCACGGAGTCGAAGACGCCGTCCTTGAACGGCAGCTTCGTCGCGTCGCCCGCGGTCAGCGGCAGCCAGGAGTGCTTCTTCTTGCCCTCGCGGAGCATGCCGAGGGAGAAGTCGCAGGGGACGACGTACGCACCGGTCGCGGCGAAGGGCAGCGAGGACGTGGCGGTTCCGGCGGCCAGGTCGAGGACCTTCTGCCCGGGACGGGCGGCGACCGCCTTCGCGACCTCCCTGCGCCAGAGCCGGTCCAGGCCGAGGGAGATGACGTCGTTGGTGAGGTCGTAGTTCGCCGCCACACCGTCGAACATGGAGGCGACTTCGTGCGGCTGCTTGTCCAGGGAAGCCCTTGTCACTGGCGTTGGCCCCTCGCTGTGCGGATCGACAGATACGCAGCCATCCTCTCAGGCCGCCCGCCGCGCCCCGGCCCGCGCCCCCGACCCGGCCCGGGACTGGCCCCGAGGACAGTTGTGGTGCGGCGTGCGGGTGGGTTGACTGGGCGCGGGCTCCCACGGCGCCGACGGCCCGGTAGGGCAGGGGCACACTGGGTGCCCTCACCTAGCAAAGGGCTCACGCATGCCGGCAGGCCGCTCGACCGGTCGTCCCCGAAGTGGTTCGCGCGCGCTGCGCCGGGCCGAACGACGCAGACGGCTGCGCCGTACGATCCTGGGCGCGACGGCGCTGATCGCGCTCACCGTGACCGCGTACACCATGGCCCCCGCCAACCCGGAGGTCGCCACGGTCGCCGACGGACGGGGAGCCGGGCCCGCCCCGACCGCCCCGGCGGACGCCGGCGCCCCCACGACCGCCTCACCCGCGCCCCGGCAGAGCCGGCGTGCCCCGGCGGAGCCGTCCAAGGGCCGCACCGCGCCCCCTTCCGCACCGGCCTCCCCGAAGGCGTCGGCCTCCACGAGCCCGCCCGCGCCCACCGCGGGCCCGGGGGTGTTCACGGCCTCCACCGTGGCCGGTCAGGCCCAGGGCCAGGGGCCCGCGCGGAGCTGGCGGGTCGAGGTCGAGCAGGGCAGCGGCATCGACGCGAACGCCGCCGCCCGCGCAGTCGAGGCGGTCCTCGGGGACCGGCGCGGCTGGATCCGGGACCCGGCGTACGGTTTCCGGCTGGCCGGGCCCGGGCAGCCGGTGGACTTCACCGTGAAGATCGCCACGCCGTCGACCACCGACCGGCTGTGCGAGGTCGTCACGCCCGAGCTGGTCGGCGAGACCAACTGCCGGGCCGGGCACACCGTCGTGGTCAACCTCAAGCGCTGGCAGGAGGGTTCCCCGCAGTTCAGCGGGACCGTGGAGGAGTACCGGGCACTGATCGTGAACCACGAGGTGGGCCACGAACTCGGTCGGGAACACGAGACCTGCCCCGGGGTCGGGCAGCAGGCTCCCGCGATGATGCAGCAGATCAAGGGGCTGCTCGGCTGTACGTCCAACGCGTGGCCGTTCGACGCCGCGGGAACCTACCTGTCCGGTCCGCGCGTCCCCTGACACAGGAGTGTCCGGGGTGAGGAGCGGGAACCGTGCGCGTCGTCAGCTTCAGCGTCCCCGCCTGGTTCCCGTCGTACGGGGCCGGGCCGCCCCGGGTGCGGCTGACGGACCAGGAGTCGGCGGTGTTCCTGCTCCTGGCGACGGGCGCCTCGAACACGGAACTCGCCGCCGAACTCCAACTGTCGGTCAGCACCGTCAAGTTCCACGTGGGCAACATACGGGCCAAGCTCGGCGGCGTCAGCCGCCTCCAGGCCTGCCTGCTGGCCGCCCTCGCCCGCGACGGCCGACGGCTCCAGGAGCCCCCGCGGCCGGGCGACGTCCCGACCGCCGACCCCACCCCGCTCAGCGACGCCGGTGCAGCAGACGACCCCCGATGACGGTGGCCACGCAGGTGCCCGCGCCGAGTGCCTGGAGGTCCTCCGGGGACGGCACGGCGAACACCGCGAACCGGGCCGGGGCGCCGACCGCCAGGACCCCGTGGAAGGCGTCCTCGGCGCTCTCCCGCCCGGCGAACGGATCCAGCGCCGGCCGCCCCTCGTAGGGGACGGGCGGCAGCACGGCGAGACCCGAGCGGACCACCGCGGTGCGCACCGATCCGACGGTGAACCGCCCGGCGACCGCCACCACTCCGCGCGCGAGCAGCTTCTGCGTGCCGCGGCGGGCGCTGTTGCCCCAGCGGGCCTCGGTCATCCTCAGCGCGTCGAGGGCGTCCCGTCCGGTGATCGGATCCGCGCCGAGCTCGGTGATCTCGTACGGGTCGTCCGGGTAGTACGTCCGCTCCAGCAACTCGTCCGCGCCGCGCGCCAGCAGTCCCGGCGTCAGCACGCCGGGCCAGCGGCGCACCCGGGCGTGCGGAGCGTCCGCGGCGAGCTCCGCGAACGGGCCCGCGCGGACGATCCGGTCGCCGTCGACGAGGACGGCGCCGCCCTCCAGCGGCGTCGACCCCGCACCGGTGACGAGGAGTTCGGCGGTGTGCAGCGTCAGCATCGGGCGTCGGTCCCCGCCGTCAGTTCGAGGAGATGAGCTTCAGCTCGGGGTGCGCGGTGCCGCCCTCGATGGCGATCGAGGAGATGTGCGAGGCGACGCGGTCGTCGACGGGGTCGTTCGCCGGGTCGTCGTGCACGAGGAGGTGCTCGTACGTCGTCGCGCGCTGCGCCGGGGTGCGGCCCGCCTTGCGGATCAGGTCGATGATCTCCTGGCGGTTCGAGCGGTGCTTGGCACCGGCCGAGGAGACGACGTTCTCCTCCAGCATGATCGAGCCGAGGTCGTCGGCGCCGTAGTGCAGGGAGAGCTGGCCCGCCTCTTTGCCGACGGTGAGCCAGGAACCCTGGATGTGGGCGACGTTGTCGAGGAACAGCCGCGCGATGGCGATCATGCGCAGGTACTCGAAGACCGTCGCCTGGGTGCGGCCCTTGAGGTGGTTGTTCTCGGGCTGGTAGGTGTACGGGATGAACGCGCGGAAGCCGCCCGTGCGGTCCTGCGTGTCCCGGATCATCGCGATGTGCTCGATGCGCTCGGCGTTGGTCTCGCCGGTGCCCATCAGCATCGTGGAGGTGGACTCCACGCCCAGCCGGTGGGCGATCTCCATGATCTCCAGCCAGCGCTCGCCGGACTCCTTCAGCGGGGCGATCGCCTTGCGGGGGCGGGCGGGCAACAGTTCCGCGCCGGCTCCCGCGAAGGAGTCCAGGCCGGCGGCGTGGATCCGCTGGATGGCCTCCTCCGCCGAGACGCCCGAGATGCGGGCCATGTGCTCGACCTCGGACGCGCCGAGGGAGTGGATGACCAGCTGCGGGAATTCCTTCTTGATGGCCCCGAAGTGGTGCTCGTAGTACTCGACGCCGTAGTCCGGGTGGTGGCCGCCCTGGAACATGATCTGGGTGCCGCCGAGCTCCACGGTCTCCGCGCAGCGGCGCAGGATGTCGTCGAGGTCCCGGGACCAGCCCTTCTTCTTGTCCTTGGGCGCCGCGTAGAAGGCGCAGAACTTGCACGCCGTGACGCACACGTTGGTGTAGTTGATGTTGCGCTCGATGATGTACGTCGCGATGTGCTCCGTACCGGCGTAGCGCAGCCGGCGTGCGGCGTCGGCGGCCTGGCCGAGCGCGTGCAACGGGGCGTGCCGGTAGAGGTCGAGGGCCTCTTCCCGAGTGATCCGGCCCCCTGCGGCGGCACGGTCGAGGACAGACTGGAGAGCGGCCTGGTCGGTCACCGGTGCGTCACCTTTCGGCGGTGTGTCAAGGGTCCGGACCGATCCAGCGTACGCCAGGGCCGGTGCGCGGTTTTCAGGGGCCGGGGCCGACACCGGCACCCGCCGGTCAGGGGCCGCGCGTGAGGTCGCCCTCCGGGTTCCCGGCGGCCCGGTCGCCCGACGTGTAGTGCAGGGTTCCGTTCGCGTTGAGGGCGAACCGTTCGTCGGCGGAGCCGTTGGAGCAGATGCCGGGGGCCGGGTTCGGGCCGCCCGAGGTGTCCAGGACGAGCGAACGGTCGGTGGCCGACGTCAGTTTCCAGTCGCCGCCGCAGTCGGTGCCGAGGAGTTCGACGACCGACTTGTCGCGGGCGACGACGTCGCCGACCTTGCCGCCCTTGATGGTGATCTCGAACTCGCTCGGGACGCCCATGCGGGCGGTCGTGACCGTCCCCTTCCAGGTCCCGATCAGTTCCTTCGGGACGTCGCCCCGCGTCCCCTTCGGCGCGGCCGAGCCGCCCCCGGACGGACCGGCCGAGGGCGTGGTGGCCGGCGAGGACGCCCCCGGGGCCGTGTCCGCCGGCGCGGACTCCGAGGGGCGGGGGCCGCTGCTCGCGGAGTCCCGGCCCTCGCCGCCGCCCGGGAACAGCCCCATCCCGTACAGCCCGCCGGACACCGCCGCCAGGACGGCCGCCGCCGCGACGACGACGGTGCAGCTGAAGCGCCGCCCGGCCGCGGTCACCGTGACCCGGCGCCCGTCGGAAGCCGCCCTCGGTCCGGGCACGCCACCACCGGCGCCGGTCCCGCCGCCGCCCGCCGTCCCCGTCGGGGCGGCGTGCGGTGTGCCGCCCGCGCCGAAGGACCCGTACGGGCCCGCCTGGGCGGAGTACGGAGAACCCCCCGTGGCCCCGGGGCCGGGGAGCCCGCCGCCGTAGGAGGGGTCCGGCGCCCCGAAGCCGACGGCCGGCCCGGAGGAGGCCGACGTCCACGGCACCGGCCCGGAACCGGCCTCCTGCCCGGGGTTCCCGGGCCCGGCGGCCCCGGCATGGTCGGCGTCCAGGTCCAGCAGGGCGACGGCCGCCCGGCTCGCCTCCTCCACCAGCGGGGCCGGCAGCCACCCCGGGGCGCCCAACGCGCCGCCCAGGGCCACCACCAGGTCCTCGGGCGCGGGCCGCTCGGACGCCGCCTTGGCCAGGCAGGACTCGATCAGCGTGCGCAGCTCCCCGGCCGGGATCCCGTCGAGCTCCGGCGGCTCGTGCACCACCTTGTAGAGGAGCGTGGCCGAGTTGTCGCCGCTGAAAGGCGGCCGGCCGGTCGCCGCGAAGGCCAGGACCGCGCCCAGCGAGAACACGTCCGCCGCCGCCGTGATGCCCTTTCCGAGGATCTGCTCGGGCGACATGTAGCCCGGCGAGCCGACGGACACCCCGGTCGAGGTCAGCGAGGCCGTGCCGTCCGTGGCCCGCGCGATCCCGAAGTCGATCAGCCGGGGCCCGTCGAGGGTCAGCATCACGTTCGACGGCTTGACGTCCCGGTGGACGAGGCCCAGCGCGTGCACCGCGACCAGGGCCCGCGCCAGCCCCGCGCCGACGGCCCGCACCGCGGACCCCGGCAGCGGCCCGTGCCCCGCCACGGCCCGGTCCAGGGAAGGGCCCGCCACATAACCCGTCGCCACCCACGGCACGGCCGCCTCCGGGTCGGCGTCCAGCACCGGCGCCGTCCACTCCCCGCCGACCCGGCGCGCGGCCTCCACCTCACGGCGGAACCGGGCCCGGAACTCCTCGTCCGAGGCGAAGTGCGGGTGCACGATCTTCACCGCCACGGTCCGGCCGCCCGCGCTGCGCCCCAGGTAGACGCGGCCCATGCCGCCCGCACCGAGCCGGCCGAGCAGCCGGTACGCCCCGATCGTCCGCGGTTCACCGGCTTCGAGCGGCTGCATCGCTTCCCCGTCCCCCGCGCTGTGTGATGTCACCTGAACACCACAGCACCTTAGGGCTTCGGCCTCACCCGCGGTGGGCCGCCGGCGAGGCCGCTCCCGAACCCCCGGCAAATGCATGCATTCCGCTTCGCCCGTCCGTTTGCGGTACACGAGGGCGAATGGGGAACGAATTCCCGGGAAACCGCGCATTCACTTTCCGCAAGCGGAACCGCCCCGGGGATAACCCGCCCGACCTTACGGAGCGGCCACCTTCAGGAGCTCCACGGCGACGTCCGAGGAGTACCCGGTCGTGGGCCCCGTACGGCGCGCGAATTCGCGCACGCCGGCCAGTTGTTCCGGGCCGAAACGGAAGTCGAGCGTGGTGAAGTAACGCTCCAGCAGCTCGGCGTCGAAGGCCTCCCAGCGGGCGGCCTGCTTGGCGACCTTGGCCACCTCCGCCAGGGAGACGTCCCGGGAGGCGAGGAAGGCCCGGTGGACCTTGGAGACGACGTCGGGCTCGCGGGCCAGGTAGTCCTTGCGGGCGGCCCAGACGGCGAAGACGAACGGCAGTCCG
Source organism: Streptomyces sp. Isolate_45 (assembly GCF_024721315.2). Taxonomy (GTDB): domain Bacteria; phylum Actinomycetota; class Actinomycetes; order Streptomycetales; family Streptomycetaceae; genus Streptomyces. Next base: position 42,671 of record NZ_JANFAK020000016.1, on the reverse strand, counting down.
GTCCAGTCCTTCCACATCTGCCCGAGGTCGTGGACGGCCAGCCCCAGCCGGGGCGCGTCGTGCAGGGAAGCGCGCAGCGCGGCGTCGCCGATCAGCACGGCCGCTTCGGCCTCCTGCATCATCACGCCCAGGTCAGGGGGGCAGGAGTAGTAGTCGGGCCGGACTCCGTACTGCTCGGCGAGGAGCAGTTGGGCGAGGCGGACGGAGGTTCGGGAGGTCGATCCGAGAGCGACCCGGGCGCCGTCGAGCCGCTCCAGCGGGACCTGGGAAACGATCACGCAGGACATGACGGGGCCGTCGCAGCCGACCGCGAGGTCGGGGAACGCGACCAGCTCGTCCGCGTTGCGGAGGTACTCGACGAGGGTGATGGGCGCGATGTCGAGCTCGCCCCGCACGAGGCGCTCGCTGAGTTTCTCGGGGGTGTCCTTGGTCAGCTCCAGGTCCAGCAGCGTGCCGGTTCGGGCCAGTCCCCAGTAGAGGGGCAGGCAGTTCAGGAACTGGATGTGGCCGACGCGGGGCCGGCTGCGGTAGACGTCCACATCGCGAGACTAGCGCCCGGCTCTCCGTCAGCGATCGCGCGGGTCTCAAACGTCCGGGTGACGTGATCTTTCCCTCTGGTCTCCGCCGCAGGGTGCGTGCTAGGCTCGACGCAAGTTGCAGTTTGGTTTCCCTTGCAGTACGAGGCCTGCGGAGAATGTGACCCGCAGGCTTTTGTAGTTTTCAGACTTCTTAGCAGGTTCTGGAGCAGGGCGACCCTTTGGCCCATAGGAGGGCTCATGGCTACCGGAACCGTGAAGTGGTTCAACGCTGAAAAGGGCTTCGGCTTCATCGCCCAGGACGGCGGCGGCCCGGATGTCTTCGTCCACTACTCCGCGATCAACGCCTCTGGCTTCCGCTCCCTGGAGGAGAACCAGCAGGTGACCTTCGACGTCACGCAGGGTCCGAAGGGCCCGCAGGCGGAGAACGTTATCCCGGCCTAGTCGCCTGGCCGACCGGATCGCGGTTGGATTAAGCAGTACCCAAGGAGCCCTGCCTCCTCCGTGCGAGCGGAGGTGGCGGGGCTCCTGCCTTTCCCCCTGTCGGGCGGAGGAAAGGGGAAAGGCCGCCGGCCGGTCACCGTGGGAACGGTGACCGGCCGGCGGCCTTCTGTACGTTCGGGCAGCGCCCCGGATCAGGTCCTGGGGGCCGTTCCGGAGGTGACCGGGGCGGGGTTGGTGCCCGTCGCCGGCGGGACCTCCGGCGTGGGCGTGGTCTCCGCCTTGGCGGCGACCACGATCTCCAGGATCAGGAACGTCTTCTCGGGCGTGATCAGGCGCAGGTGGTAGGTGCCCGGGGCCACGTCCGTGGTGAGCAGTTCCGGCAGGACGGTCTTGCCGTCGGCGCCGGTCTTCGGCAGCTCCAGCGCGAACAGCTTCTTGCCGGCCTCGCCCGCGAAGTACGGACCCTTCGCCTTCGTCGGGTCGACGGGCACCCAGGCGCCCGCTTCCTTCTCGACCAGGGCCGCGGTGAGCTGCGTACCGGCAACGGGCTCGTCCCCGACGGTGGCGAGGAACTGCACGCCCTTCACCGCGGTGCCGGTCACGACCCGGACCGGGGCCGTGCCGTCGACGCGGGTCAGCACGAGCGGCTTGGCGGTGACCTTGCCGTCCAGGGCCAGGGTGAGCTGGGTCTTGGAGTCGTAGGCCGTCACGCGCAGGGTGAAGGTGCCCGCCTTCGGGCCCGCCTTGAGCTTCGGGGCGGTGGCGATGCCCTGGTCGTCCGTACGGACCACCACGCTGGACCCGTTCAGCGGGGAGAAGCGGGTGCCGCCGGTGGTGTCCGCCTCGACGGCGATGACGACGGCCTGGCCGACGGCCGGCTTGCCGTCGGCGAGCAGCGCCTTGAAGCGGGCGCCCTCGCCGAAGACGCTTCCGGTCTCGGCCTCCAGCTTTACGTCGCCCGCCTTCTCCAACTTGGCGAGCGCGGCCGGGGTCGGCTTGGTCGGCTCGGTGGGCTTGGTCGGCGTGGTCGGCGTCGTCGGCGTCGTCGGAGTGGTGGGCTTCGTCGGCGTCGTGGGTGTCGTCGGGGTCGTGGGCGTCGTCGGCGTGACGGGCGTCGTCGGGAACGACGGCCGCGGGGTGGGCAGCGTGCCCGTCGTCGGCAGGGTCGGGAAGTTCCCGGCGGGCGGGTTCGGGACCCCGGCGGCGCCGTTCTGGTACTGCCGCATGTAGCCGAGGACGTTGTTCACGTACTCGCGGGAGTTGTTGTAGCTGAGGATCGCCTTGTCGAGCTTGGCCGGGTCCGACAGGTCCCGGTCGCCGGCGCACAGGTAGAGGCCCGCGCCCAGCGCCGCGTCGTAGATGTTGTTCGCGTCGCGCTTGCCGTCGGCGTTGCCGTCGGCCTTCCAGTCCTTCCAGGTGGACGGGATGAACTGCATCGGGCCGAAGGCGCGGTCGTACTCGGTGTCCGCGTCCCACTCGCCCTTGTCGGTGTCCCTGATCGACGCGAAGCCGTTGCCGTCGAGCCGGGGGCCGCGGATCGGCTTCTCCGTGGACCCGTCGGACTGGAGCCCGTAGCCGGAGGCGTGCACGGATTCGATGCGGCCGATGCCCGCGAGCAGTTCCCAGGGCAGCTTGCAGTTGGGCAGGGCGGCGCCCACCGACACCGCGGCGCGCTGGTAGGCGTCGAGGGCGGTCGCGGGTATGCCGCCGGCTCCCTCGGGGGCGTTCGCCCCGGGCGGCGGCGTCGGGTCGGCGAGGGCGGGCGGCAGGTCGAGCCGCGCGTCGCCACGATCGGTGGCCTGCGGGCTGTCCGGCGTCGGTTCGGACTCCCCCGCGCCTGCGGTCGACGGGTTGGTCACGACCGCGGCGGTGGTCAGGCTGGCCGCGAGGGCGGCCGTGCACAGGACCTTGCGCGAGGTGTTGACTACATGACGGTGAAGCGGCTTCACAGTGCGGCGATCCCCCCAAGACGGCCAGCTTTGGTTTGCGGCCGGTCGAGCCGTGATTCTTCTGTCTATCAGGTATTCCGACGCGACTCGCCGTCACCCCGGGAGATATGACGCACCATTCGTCTCGGCTTCACCGTCCTGTGGCCCAGGACGTCCAGGGCGGGGGGCCCTGGAGCGCCCGGCGGGTCAGGATCGGCGCACCATCTCTGCCGGTAACGCCCCAATGCCCCGATCCGCTACGGCCGGCGCCCCTTTGACCCGCTTGCCGCGCCGCGGAGCCGGCCGGTACGCGCCGCGCTCCCGAACCCCCGGCGACCCCTTCGGCGCACCTTCCCATCCGCGCCCCCGCGCCCCACCCTGACGGCCCGTCAGATCGAGCCGTCAGGGAGCGCGCCATGCTGCTGCGAGGGAAGACCGTCATCGTCTCCGGCGTCGGGGCCGGGCTCGGCCATCAAGTGGCCGCCGCCGTCGTGCGCGACGGCGGGAACGCCGTCCTCGGAGCGCGGACCGAGGCGAACCTGGCCAAGTCCGCCGCCGAGATCGACCCCAACGGACGGCACACGGCCCTCCTCCCCACCGACATCACCGACGAGACGCAGTGCGAGGCGCTCGTCGCGCTGGCCCGGGAGCGCTTCGGGGGCGTCGACGCCGTGGTGCACGTCGCCGCCTGGGACTCGTACTTCGGGGGCCTGACGGACGCCGACTTCGGCACCTGGCAACAGATCCTCGACGTGAACCTCCTGGGCACCCTGCGGATGACCCGGGCCTGCCTGCCCGCGCTGAAGGAGAACGGCGGCTCCGTCGTCATCATCGGCACCCAGTCCGCCGTCGCCGCCCCCAACGAGGTGCAGCAGGCCGCCTACGCCGCGTCCAAGGGCGCGCTGACCTCCGCGATGTACTCGATGGCCCGCGAGCTCGGCCCGCACCGGATCCGCGTCAACACCGTGCTGCCGGGGTGGATGTGGGGCCCGCCCGTCCAGGCGTTCGTCACGTTCACCGCCCACACCGAAGGGGTTCCCGAGGCCGAGGTCCACGCCCGACTCACCGAACGGATGGCCCTGCCCGACCTCGCCACCGACGGGGACGTCGCCGACGCCGCCGCGTTCCTCGCCTCCGACCGGGCACGGGCGATAACCGGCCAGTCGCTGCTGGTCAACGCCGGTGAACTGATGCGATGACGACCTTCGTGCATCTACCACCGGATCGTATGCTCGCCCCATGACCACTCCGAGTGACGCTCCGACCGACAACGCGATGCGGCGCGCGCTGCGGCGGGCCCGCGACGGCGTCGCGCTGGACGCGACCGAGGCAGCCGTACTCCTGCGGGCGCGCGGCGAGGCCCTCAAGGACCTCGCCGCCTCCGCGGCACGGGTCCGGGACGCCGGGCTCGCCGCCGCCGGCCGGCCCGGCGTCATCACGTACTCGCGCAAGGTCTTCATCCCCCTCACCCGCCTCTGCCGCGACAAGTGCCACTACTGCACCTTCGTCACCGTGCCCGGCAAGCTCCGCCGCGCCGGCCACGGCATGTACCTGTCGCCCGACGAGGTCCTCGCCATCGCCCGCGAAGGCGCGGCGATGGGCTGCAAGGAAGCCCTGTTCACCCTCGGCGACCGACCCGAGGACCGCTGGCCCGAGGCCCGCGAATGGCTCGACGCGCACGGCTACGACGACACCCTCGCCTACGTACGGGCCATGGCGATCCGGGTCCTGGAGGAGACGGGGCTGCTCCCCCACCTCAACCCCGGCGTCATGACCTGGTCCGAACTCCAGCGCCTCAAGCCCGTCGCCCCGTCGATGGGCATGATGCTGGAGACCACCGCCGGCCGCCTGTGGTCCGAGCCCGGCGGCCCGCACCACGGCTCCCCCGACAAGGACCCCGCCGTACGCCTGCGGGTCCTGGAGGACGCCGGCCGCTCCAACGTCCCCTTCACCACCGGTGTCCTCATCGGCATCGGGGAGACATACGAGGAGCGCGCCGAGGCCTTCTTCGAGCTGCGCCGGATCCAGCGCAGCTACCAGGGCCTCCAGGAGGTCATCGTCCAGAACTTCCGCGCCAAGCCGGACACCGCGATGCGCGGCATGCCCGACGCGGAACTGGAGGAGCTGGCCGCCGCCATCGCCGTCGCCCGGCACATCCTCGGCCCCGGCGCCCGCATCCAGGCCCCGCCGAACCTGGTCGACGCCGAGTACGCGCTGCTCATCGGCGCGGGCATCGACGACTGGGGCGGGGTGTCCCCCCTGACCCCCGACCACGTGAACCCGGAGCGGCCCTGGCCCCACATCGAGGAGCTGGCCGCGCGCACGGCGGCCGCCGGCTTCGAGCTGCGCGAACGCCTCACCATCTACCCGGAGTTCCTGCGACGCGGCGAGCCCTGGCTGGACCCCCGGCTGCTGCCGCACGTCCGCGCCCTGGCCGACCCGGAGACGGGCATGGCGAACGAGTCCGCGACGGTCGAGGGCCGCCCCTGGCAGGAGCCCGACGAGGGCTTCGCCGCGTACGGCCGCACCGACCTGCACACCACCATCGACACCGAGGGCCGCACCGGCGACCGCCGCGAGGACTTCGACCACGTCTACGGCGACTGGGACGCGCTGCGCGAGGCCGCCGCCCCCGGCATGGTGCCCGAGCGCATCGACACCGACGTACGGGCCGCGCTCGCGCAGGCCGCCGACGACCCCACCGCGCTGACCGACGCGCAGGCCCTGGCCCTGCTGCACGCGGACGGCCCCGCCCTGGACGCCCTGTGCCGGATCGCGGACGACCTGCGCAAGTCGGTGGTGGGCGAGGAGGTCACGTACGTCGTCACCCGGAACATCAACTTCACCAACGTCTGTTACACCGGCTGCCGTTTCTGCGCCTTCGCGCAGCGCCGCACGGACGCCGACGCCTACACCCTGTCCCTGGACCAGGTCGCCGACCGGGCCGCCCAGGCGTGGGACGTGGGCGCGGTCGAGGTGTGCATGCAGGGCGGCATCCACCCGGACCTGCCCGGTACCGCCTACTTCGACATCGCGCGGGCCGTGAAGGAGCGCGTCCCCGGCATGCACGTGCACGCCTTCTCCCCGATGGAGGTCGAGAACGGCGCCACCCGCACGGGCATGTCCGTACGGGACTGGCTGACGGCGGCCAAGGAGGCCGGTCTGGACTCCATCCCGGGCACGGCGGCGGAGATCCTCGACGACGAGGTCCGTTGGGTCCTCACCAAGGGCAAGCTGCCGACCGCCGACTGGATCGACGTCATCTCCACGGCGCACGAGCTCGGCATCCGCTCCTCCTCCACGATGATGTACGGCCACGTCGACCAGCCCCGGCACTGGCTCGGCCACTTCCGGACGCTGACGCGGATCCAGCAGGCGGCCCTCGCCAAGGGCGTGGAGGGCTTCACCGAGTTCGTGACACTGCCCTTCATCCACACCAACGCGCCCGTCTACCTGGCGGGCATCGCCCGGCCCGGCCCCACGGTCCGCGACAACCGGGCGGTCACCGCGATGGCCCGGCTGCTGCTCCACCCGCACATCACCAACATCCAGACCAGTTGGGTGAAACTGGGCGCGGACGGCGCGGCCGAGATGCTCCGGTCCGGAGCCAACGACCTGGGCGGGACCCTGATGGAGGAGACCATCTCCCGGATGGCCGGATCCGGTTACGGCTCGTACAAGTCGGTCCGGGACCTGATCGCGGTCGCGGAGGCGGCCGGCCGGCCGGCGAAGGCCCGTACGACCCTCTACGGCGAGGTGCCGCAGGAGCGGCAGGACGCGGCCCGCGCCTCGGACGGCCACCTGCCGGAGCTGCTCCCGGTCCTGGACTGACCGGGCTTGCGCGCGCGGGAGCCCGGCCGGGCCGGCCGGGCTCCCGCTCACCTCCCGCCGGGCCGGGTCGGGTCGGGTCAGCCGACGAGGAGGTCCTCGCGGAGTTCACGGAGCTCGCGGGAGTCGACGCCGAGGCCGTCCTTCAGGTAGCGGTCGAAGGTGCCGTACTCGGCCTTGACCTCGTCGTAGCCCGCGTTCAGGTACTCGGGGCGGACGTCGAGGAGCGGCTTGTAGACGGCGGCCTGCTGGGGCGGCAGGTGGGAGAGGATCGCGTCGTTGGCGGCCTTGCGGTAGTCGTTGCTGGCCAGGTAGTCGGCCTCGACGGTGGCGCGGGGGACGCCGAGGGCGGTCAGCAGCGCGGCGTTCGCCCAGCCCGTACGGTCCTTGCCGGCGGTGCAGTGGAAGAGGACGGAGCGGCCGCGGTCGTTCTGGATGCCCTGGAAGACCCGGGTGTAGGCCTTCTTTCCGCCCTCGCCGGAGACCATGTTCTTCTCGGCGTCGATCATGGCCTTGACGGCCTCGTCGGGGGTCTTGGGCAGGGACTGGAAGGAGCCGGAGCCGGCGAAGACGTCCGCGACGACGTACTTGGCGCCCGCCGGGACCTTGTCGGCGTCCTTGGTGCGCTCGTCCTCCATGCGCAGGTCGAAGATGGTCTTCACGCGCAGTCGCTGCAGCTTGGCGAGGTCGTTCGCGGTGAGCTTGTTGAGTGCGTCGGATCGGTAGATCTCGCCCATCCTGACCCACTGGCCGTTGGTGGTGCGGTAGCCGCCCGCGTCACGGAAGTTGGCGGTGCCCTCCAGCGCGATCAGACGGTCGGCGAGGCGCAGGCCCTCGCCGCGCTCCGGCTCGAAGTCGAACCACTGACGGTCCGCGGCGGGCAGGCCCTTGACCACGGCCCGGCCCTGGGCGCCGCCCTTGGCGACGACCTTGCCGTTCGCTCTGATCGCGACGCGCTTGGTGCCCTTGGCGTTCCACTTCAGCGTGAAGGAGCCGTCGCCGGAGGCCGTGACGGTGGCCTCGGTGAAGGGGATGTCGGAACGGGCGCCGTGGTGGCCGTTGTGCCGGGGGAGGTCCCAGCCGGAGGCCGAGGCGGAGGGGATCACGACCAGGGAGGCGGTGAGCGCGGAGGCGACGACGGTCGCGGCGAGGAGTGCCTTCTTCATGCCCCGAGGCTGTGGGCCGCGGCAGAACACCGCGTGAACGAGGCGTGGCCGGAAACAGCCACCGGGAAGGCGACTGGCAAAACGTGCCACATGATGGGATGGCGGCTGGAACTGTTCGCATTCCGGCCGTTCTCCGGTCACTTAAGGGCGAGCTGACGGACTCCTTCCGGAATCGACCGAACCTGTCCACTACAGTCACGCCGAACCCTGGGGGGAAACAGCAATGGACACAGCCATGTCAAGAGCTGCGGCACCGGCGCCCGCGGGGGCGGCGCCGGAATCCGCGACGACCGGCACGATCGGAAGTACCGGCACGACCGGCACGACCGGGACGACCGGGACGACCGGGACGACCGACATCGCGACGAAGACCGCAACGGACGCACCCGACGCACCGACGGGAACCGCACCGACCACCGCACCCGCACCGACCGGCACCCCGCCGACCCGCACCGCACCGCCGGCCACCGCGGGCCCGGGTCCGGCCACGTCCGCCGGGGTGGCCACCGCCCTGTGGGGCCGCACCGAACAACAGGACTTCCGCAGCCGGGTACGCGGCACCCTCCTCGGCACCGCGATCGGCGACGCCCTCGGCGCACCCGTCGCCGGCCTCTCCCTGAGCGGCATCCGCGAGACCCACGGCCTGGCCGGCCTGACCGAACCCGCCCCCGCCCACGGCCGCCGCGGCACCGTCACCGCCTCCACGCAGCTCACCCTGTTCACCGTCGACGGCCTGATACGGGCCCACGTACGCCGCGACACCGGCGGCTGGCACCCGCCGACCGACGTCCACCGCGCCTACCTGCGCTGGGCCGCCACCCAACACGACTGGGGCCCCGACGAACGCCGCAAGGACAACGGCTGGCTCGCCGGCGAGGAATGGCTCTACGCCCGCCGCGGCCCCGACCGCGCCTGCCTGACCGGCTTCGCCGACGACATCCTCGGCACCCTGGAACAGCCGAAGAACCCCACCGCACGCGACGCCGCCGCCACCGTCCGCTCGGCCCCCTTCGGCCTGCTCGTCGGCTGGGAACCCGCCCTCGTCCTCCAACTCGCCGTCGAGTGCGCCACCCAGAGCCACGGCCACCCCACCGCGTACCTCTCCGCCGGCTCCCTCGCCGTCATCGTCCACGGCCTGACCCGCGGCGAAACCCTCGACGCCGCCGTCCGGCGCGCCCTCGGCCTGCTCGGCACCCGCCCCGGCCACCAGCCGGTGACCGACGCCCTCCAACGGGCCGTCGCCGCCGTCACCCTCCAGGCACCGAGCCCCAGGGCCGTCGAATCCCTCTCCCCCGGCGACGGCCGCGACGCCGAGGACGCCCTCGCCGTCGCCGTGTACTGCGCCCTCGTCGCCGAGGACGTCCCGCACGGGCTGCGCCTCGCGGTCAACCACGGCGGCGACTCCACCGCCACCGGCGCCCTCTGCGGAGCCCTGCTCGGCGCCCTCCACGGCGAAACGGCCCTGCCGCCCGCCTGGCTGGCCGACCTGGAGGGCCGCGCCACGATCCTGGAACTCGCCGACGACTTCGCCCTCGAAATGACCCAGGGCCCGGCCCTCCACGGCCCCTCCGCCTCCGCCCCCGGCTGGCTGGCCCGCTACCCGCGCGCCTGACGACAGGTCCTAGGGGCGGGGGGCATCCCTCGTGTAGGTGAGGCGTTCCACCTGACCGGACCGGAAATCGTCCTGGACCGCCTTGCCGTTGACGACGAGGTCGACGGCTCCCGCGTCACCCAATACGAGGTCGATCGAATCGCCGTCCGTGAAGGTCCGGCTCTCGCCCGCGCCCATGGTCCCGTCGAAGAGCAGGCGCCCGCCGTGGTCCTTCACGGAGATCCAGCTCGACTCACGGGTACTGATCAGGACCACGACCCCCTGGGACGTCGCGCCGGAGGCCGGGGTGTCCGCACCGGCCGACGGCGACCGGGAGGCGGACACGGAGGGGGACGGCGACGGGGACGCCCCTCCCTTGTCACCCCGGCCGTCGCGCCACGCGGCCAGGGCGAACGGCACGATGATCACGGCCCCCAGGATGACGAACGTGAGCACCGTGACCAGGGGCGAAAAGCGCCAGGGACCCTCCCTCTCCGCCGGCGGCTCCGACTCCCCCGGGGCCACCCGCGTGGCCGCGGGGCCGGGGGCCGACTCGGTGGGAACCGACTCGGGGGGAACCGTCGGGGCGGGAACCGGCTCGGTGGGGGCCGACGCCGTGGGAACCGGCTCGGGGGGAACCGTCGGGGCGGGAGTCGACGCGGCACGGGCCCGCCGGGTAGGACCCGACGGGCCGGACGCCCGCCCGTCAGGAGTCCGCGGGACCAACCCCGGGCCCGGCGCGAACAGGTCCAACAGCTCCTCCGGCGTCGGCCGCCCCGCCGGGTCCTTCGCGAGGCAGGCGGTGACCACCGCCCGCAGCCCCTCCGGCACCGCGGACACGTCCGCCCGCTCGTGCACCGACCGGTACATCAGCCCGAGCGGCGTACCCTCCCCGAAGGCACTGCCCCCGGCCGCCGCGACCAGTACGGCGCCCAGCGCGAACACGTCGGCCGCGCCGCTCACCTCCAGCCCCTGCGCCTGCTCGGGGGCCAGGAAGCCGGGCGTGCCGAACGCCGTGCCCGTGGAGGTCAGCCGGGTCGATTCAACGGCCCGGGCAATGCCGAAGTCGAGGACCCGGGGCCCGTCCCCGGCCATGATGATGTTGCCCGGCTTAAGGTCCCGGTGGACCAGCCCGCAGGCGTGCACGGCCTGCAACGCCTCCGCCAGCGCGGCCCCCAGCGCCCTCAGCCGGGCCCCGTCCATCGGACCCTGCTCCGCCAACAGCCCCGACAGGGTGGGCCCGGGTACGTACGCCGTCGCCAGCCAGGGCACGTCCGCGTCCGGATCGGCGTCCACGACCGGGGCCGTGTGGAAACCGCCGACCTTGCGGGCCGCCTCGACCTCCGCGCGGAACCGCTCCCGAAAGTGCGGATCGGAGGCCAGCTCCGGCCGCACCACCTTGACCGCGACGGCCCGGCCGCCCCGCGACCGGGCCAGATACACCGTCCCCATGCCGCCCGCGCCCAGCTCCCGCTCGACGGCGTACGCGCCGATCCGCTCCGGCGGATCAGTCGTCCCGTACCCCACTGCGCACGCCCCCTCCGCGATACCGCCGCCAGTATGACCGAGCCTGCCCCGGCCCCGCCCCGCTCCACCGCCGCTACGCGGTCCGTGGCCGGATCCACAACGCCCGTGCGTACGCGTACGGTTCACCGTCCGGCGCGACCAGGGCGGTACCCACCTCGCACTTGCGCCCCTCCACCCCGAGCAGCCAGGCGTACGAGACCAGCCCCTCCCCCGCCACGGGCACGGGCACGGGCCGCAGCAGCCGCGCCGTCAGGGAGGCCGTGACGGCGCCGGCCGGGCCGCCCGCGAGCAACCGGCCCGCCGCGTTGCCGGGACAGTCCAGCGCTCCCCACACCAGCTCGGCCGGCAACGCCCCGTCCGGCCCGGCGAGTTCGACTCCGGGCGTCCAGGCGGCGGCGACGAGGTCCCGGCCGGGCACCCGCCCGCAGTGCAGGCGCAGCCCCGTCGCCGGGGTCCGGCCGAGACCGCAGCCGAAACAGTCGACCTGCCCGTCCGGCGGATCCGCCCGGTAGGTGTCGGCGGCCTTCACGGCCTCCGCCCAGGAGGGCGGCGCGGGCAGCTCCCCGAGCGGTGCCGCGACCGTCACGGCGGCGGCGAGCAGCCCCCCGTCCCCGTCCAGCAGGGACACCCCCTCGGGACCCGGCTCCGGCCGGACCGGCGTCCGCGTCGCGACGGGCCGCCGGAAATCCACCCGTACCGCCTCCCCCTCGGCCGGGGCCGCCATCCGCGCGGCCAGCAGCCCCGCCACGTAGCCGCCGAAGGCCACCCCCGGGTAGCCGTGCAACGCCTCCGGCACCGTGATCGTCTCCGTGCCCCTCACGCCATCCACCTCTCCACGCCGTCGTGTGACCCTGCCGGCCTCGCCCGCAAGGCCTTACCGTGTCCCTCCCACGTCTCGGAGGTGCACGCGCCCATGCGGATCGCCACGACCATCTTCCTCACCGACCTGACCATCTCCCCCACCCGGCTGGCCCGTTCCCTCGAAGAGCGCGGCTTCTCCGGCCTGTACCTCCCCGAGCACACCCACATCCCCGTCAGCCGCGCCACGCCCGCCCCCATGGGCGGCGACCTGCCCGAGCAGTACGGGCGCACCCTCGACCCGTTCGTCGCCCTCGGCCAGGCCGCCGCGGTCACCGAACGGCTCCACCTCGGCACCGGCATCACCCTCGTCGCCCAGCACGACCCCATCGGTCTCGCCAAGCAGGTCGCCACCCTCGACCACCTCAGCAACGGCCGCGTCACCCTCGGAATCGGCTACGGCTGGAACGTCGAGGAGGCCGCCGACCACGGAGTCGACTGGCCCACCCGCCGCGAACGCGTCCGCGACAACATGGCCCTGATGCGCGCCCTGTGGGCTCCACGACCCACCGCCCACGAGGGCCCGTACGGCTCCGTGCAGGCGAGCTCCGCCCACCCCAAGCCGGTACAGGCTCCCCGCGAACTGGCCGCCGGACAGCCCCTGTACGGGCCGCGGACCCTGATCGGTGGGTCCGCGGGACCGAAGCTGTTCTCGGCGATCGTCGACCACTCGGACGGTTGGCTCCCCATCGGCGGCCGCGGCCTGACCGAGTCCCTACCGGTCCTGCGACAGGCCTGGGAGGCGGCGGGCCGCGACCCCAAGACCCTCCAGGTGGTCCCGTACGCGGTCCAGCCCAGCCCCGGCAAACTGGGCCACTACGCCGAGCTGGGCATCGAGGAGGTCGTCCTCCAACTCCCCTCGGCCCGCGAGGCGGAGATCCTCCGCACCCTGGACGACTTCGCCCAGTACCTGTGACACGCCGCCCGGCGCGGGGTTCCGACCGTCACCCGAACGGCTGGTAGTTTGGCGCGTTCCGCCGATCAACTCGCCTTACCTGGGGGACTTCCCGTGCTCAACCACCTGCGCCTCTCCATCGCCGCCACCACCGCCGCCGTGGCCGTCCTCACCCTGACCGGCTGCGGCAGCGAGAACACCCCGACCGCCGACAAGCCCGCCGGGGGCGCCTCGTCGACCCCCGCGCCCGGCAGCCCGGCGCCGGCCGGCGACGCCAAGGGCGGCAGCCTGGAGGGCGGCTGGATCGCCATGGCCACGCCGGGCAAGGGCGTCATCCTGACCGTCAAGGGGCAGATCGCGTTCGTCGTCGAGGCCGCCACCGGTCTCACCTGCGAGGGCACCACCAACGGCAAGACCATCGACCTGAAGTGCCCGGCCGGCGCCCAGCGGGCGAAGGGCAAGGTCGACTCCGTCGACGCCACCACCCTGAAGGTCACCTGGGAGGGCGCCGCCGGCACCGACACCTTCCAGAAGAGCGAGCCGGGCAAGCTCCCCTCCCTCCCCGCCCTCCCGAAGTAACCGCGCCGCCCCACACCGGGCAGGACCCACCGGGTCCACGACACACCGGGTCCACGACACACCGACCGGGGGCGTAACGGCCCGCCCGCCACGCCGTGCGGACAGGCCGGGGGCCCACCCCCCACCAGGGGGTGGG
>NZ_JANFAK020000016.1:0-29118 GCF_024721315.2 Streptomyces sp. Isolate_45 | reverse complement strand
GTAAAAATGGGGGGGGGGGAGGGGGGGGGGGGGGGGGGGGGGGGGGGGGGGGGGGGGGGGGGGGGGGGGGGGTTGTTTGGGGGGGGGGGGGGGGGGGGGGGGGGGGGGGGGTGGTTTTTTTTTGGGGGTGCGGGGGGGGGGGGGGGGGGGGGGGGGGGGGGGGGGGGGCGGCCGGCAGTGCGCGGGTCAGCCGGCGCGCTCGCGGCGCCGCTGCGCCGCCTGCCGCATGCGCTGCCGTCGGCCGCCGGCGTCGGCCGCGTCGGCGGGAACGCGGGACCGAGGGGCTGGGCCGGACGGGTCCTGCGCGCGGTCGGTGATGTACCGCGCGTACGCGCGCACGCTGGGAAAGCTGAAGAAGTCGACGACGCGCGCGTCGGGACGGACGTGCTCGCGCACCTCTGCCAGCAACTGCACGACCAGCACTGAGGAGCCGCCGACTTCGAAGAAGTCGTCCGTGACCCGCAGGCCGTCGACGCCGAGGACGCCGCTCCAGATCTCCAGCAGCCGCTGCTCCAGTACGTGGGCCGGTTGGGCGGTGGCGTCGTCGGGGCGGTGCAGCGGCACGACCGGAAGCGCGGTGCGGTCGACCTTGCCGCCGGAGGTGGTGGGCAGGCGGCTGATCGCGGCGAACACCGACGGGACCATGACGGCCGGCACCCGCTCGGACACGGCCGAGCGCAGCGTCGCCTCGTCGAGCTCGGAGCCGGGCCGGGGCACGTAGTGGGCGACCAGTACCTGATGCCCGCTGTCGCCCTGCGGCACCACGGCGCACTGGGTGACGCCGGGGACGGCGTTGACCGCCTGCTCGATGTCCTCCAGTTCGATCCGGTGCCCCCGGAGCTTGATCTGGTTGTCCAGTCGGCCGGACAGTTCCACGGTGCCGTCGGGCAGCAACCGGGCCAGGTCTCCGGTCCGGTAGACCGGGCCGCCCGCATGGAGTCGCGGGCGCAGCGGGAACCGCTCGGACGTGAGTTCCGGCTTGCCGACGTAGCCCCGGGCCACTCCGGCGCCGCCGATGACCAGTTCGCCGTACATGCCGACCGGCACCGCGTTGAGGCGGGCGTCGGTGACGTACAGGGCGGTGTTGTCCAGCGGCCGGCCAACGAGGACGTGTTCGGGGGTGTCGGGCAGCTCCCAGGAACTGGACCAGACCGTGGTCTCCGTGGGGCCGTACATGTTGACCACGCGGGGAATGCCGAGCGCCTTGAGCCGGCGCGCGAGCGTCAGGTCGAGCGGCTCACCGCCGACCATCAGGATCCGCAGCGCGGCGAGGGCCTCGGCTGCGCGGGGCAGCAGGAGCACGGTGCGCAGGAGGGTGGGGGTGGCCTGCATCGCGGTGGCTCCGGAGGCCAGGATCAGGTCGGGGATGGCCACGGGTTCGGCCGGGTCGGCGTCGCCCGTGGACCGGCGCAGCGTCTCCAGGTTCTCGGCGAGCACGACCGGGATGCCGCGGGCCAGCGTCCAGAGCAGTTCGACGACGGCGATGTCGAAGGTGACCGCGGTGACCGACAACCACGTGGTGGCGTCATCGGGTCGGACGACGTCGTCGAGGGCCTGGAAGAGGTTGGCGAGGTTGGCGTGGGTGATCTCGACGCCCTTGGGCACGCCGGTCGAACCTGACGTGAAGATGACGTACGCCGAGCCGGTCGTGGATCGGGGTGCCGGACCGCCGGCGACCGTGTCCGGCAGCTCGGCCGCGGCGAGGCGGATGCCGTCGAAACCGGGGCAGGCCTCGCGGTAGGCGTCGTCGGTGACGAGCGCGGTGCAGTCCGCCGTCCGTACCATCGCCTCGATCCGTCCCGCCGGTGCCGAGCCGTCCAGCGGCACGTACACCAGCCCCGCGGACATCGTGCCGAGCAGGACCGCGACCAGTTCGGGGCTCCGCGGCATGAGGATGCCCACGCGATCGCCGGGCCGGAGACCGGCGGCCCGCAGCCCGGCCGCGACGGACGCGGCCCGACGCGCCAGGTCGCCGCGGGTCAGGGCGGTGCCGCGGAACGTCAGGGCCGGCCGCTGCGGTTCCTCGGCCAGCCGCGCCAGGATGTCCTCGTGGATCGGGCGGTCCGGCACCGGTCGGGCCGTCGCGGCGTTCCACCCGTCGATCATCCGGGCACTGCCGGTGTCGAGGAGTCCCAGTTCGGCCAGGGGCCGGTCCGGCCGGCTACACATGCCGTCGAGCAGGCTCCGGTACGCGGCCACGAACCGACCGGCTTCGTCCTTGGTGAACTGCCGGTCGCTGTAGGTGAGCAGCCCGCGCAGGCCGTCTTCGTGCAGGCTGAGCCGGAACATGACGTCGTACTGGGTGGAGTACGTCGGTACGTCCACGGGGGTGCTGCGCACGCCCGGCAGGTCGAAGTCGGTGTCGGGGAACGTCTGGAACAGGAACACGGTCTGGAAGAGCGGGCTGTGCGCGGCCCCGCGCCGCGGTGCGACGGCCTGGACGACCTGCTCGAAGGGGAGTTCCCGGTGGGCGAACGCTTCGTGTACGGCGCTTCTGGCCATGGTCAGGTACGCGCGGGTGGTCATCTCCTCGTCCACGCGCGTCCGCACGGGGACGAGGTTGAAGAAGAGGCCCATGGCGCGTTCCAGGTCCGCGTGCGGACGGTTCGCCAGAGGGGTGCCCACCACGACGTCCTCGGTGCGCGACAGCCGGGCGAGCAGCAGGGCGTACGCCGAGACCAGCACGGTGAAGGGGGTGGTGCCGGTCTCGGTGCTCAGGGTGCGAACCCGGTCCAGCAGCTCCTCGTCGTAGCGGATCTCCAGGGCCGATCCGCCGTATCCGGCGGTCGTTCCGCGGCCGCGGCCGGGCATCAGGTCGAGCGCGGGTGGCGGATCGGCCAGGGTGCGGCGCCAGAAGTCGCGCTGCCGTTCGGCTGCCGGGCCGGCCAGCCAGCGCTCTTCCCAGTGGGCGAAGTCCGCGTAGTGGAGGGGAAGGTCCGCGAGCTCGGCGCGGCGGCCGGCCACCCGGGCCCGGTACAGCTCCGCGAGCTCCTGTTTGAGAATGCCCGTCGACCACCCGTCCGAGACGGCGTGGTGCTGGACGACGAGCAGGATCCACTGCCCGGGGCCCGTGTTGACCAGGTCGAAGCGGCTCAGCGGGGCTCGGGAGAGGTCGAAGCGGTGCGAGACGAGGGCCCGTATGACGGCGTCCGTCCCGTCCGGGGCGGACACGTGTTCGTGGAAGGGTACGGGGCACCGCGGGGCGATCGTCTGGACCAGCGCGCCCTCGTTCTCGGTGAGTGCCGTGCGCAGGATCTCGTGCCGGTCGACGAGGTCACCGACCGCCCCGCGCAGGGCCGCGACGTCGAGGTCGCCGTGCAGTTCCACGGCGAAGTACATGTTGTAGACGGGCGGGCCGTCGTCGGCGAGTTGCTCGCTCAGCCACATCTGCTGCTGGGCCCGGGAGGCGGGGATGCGGCCCGAGCGGTCGGCGCGGGTGATGCGCAGGGTGCGTTCGGTGTCCTCGCGACGCTGTTCCAGCAGGAACCGCAGGATGGCGTCGCGGTGGTCGCGCAGGGTCTGCTTCAACTCGTCCGTCAGCGCTGCGGTGGGACCGGTGACGGAGAGCTTGCCGTCCCGTTCCTCCAGCCGTATGCCGAGGTCCGCGATCTGCCGGAGTATCCCGGTCGTGGTCGTCACAGCTCGAAGCTCCCCGTCGAGTCGGCGCCGCGCGGTGCGGTCAGCGCGGTGTAGAGCGCGGCGGACGCCTGCTGCTCGCGCACGAGCCCGGCCATCCCCTCGGGCGTCTCGGCGTCCAGGAGGTCGCCGACGGAGACACTGACGCCGAAGCGTTCCCGCAGCCGGGCCACGATCCGGGCTGCCACCAGTGAATGCCCGCCCAGCGCGAAGAAGTCGGAGTCGGGTTCTACGTCCGTCTCGCCCAGCACGGACCGCCAGGTGTCCATGACGACTGCGACGACGTCCTCCTGCGCACCGGTGCCGGGCACGGGCTCGGGCTCGGGCTCCACCCGTGACGTGGGGTCCGGGTCGGCAGCGGTGCCGTCCGGGACCGTGATCGCCCAGTGCCGTCGCGCGTGGAAGGGGTAGAGGGGCAGGGCGACCGTGTGCGCGGACCCGGCGCGCAGCCGGCCCCAGTCGAGGTCGGCCCCGCGTTCCCAGCACCATGCGGCCAGCTCCAGCCAGTCCTTCCAGGAGGCCAGCGCGCCCATCAGGTCGGCGGCGTCCCCCGGACCGGCGGTGGGTCCGCCGTCCATGACGGCGGTCCGTGCCACGTCGAGGAAGTGGTCGACGGACAGCTCGGTTCCCGCGGGCACGGTCTCTCCCAGGCTGAGGGAACGCAGGGCGGTCTCCGGGCGGGTGGGCCGGTGCGCCCGCAGTTCGTCCTCGATGGCGGCCAGGTGCTTCTCGCACCCGCTCAGGTCGCCGCCGCCCCGGACGACGGCCCGGACGGCCTCGTGGCGTACGGCGCACCGCAGGGCGACGTCGCGGTCCAGCGCGCCGGCATGGGCCGCCGCGAGGTACTCCCCCGCCCCCCGGGCGGTGACGGTCGCGACCCGTACGCCGAGTGCCGCGAGTTCCTCCAGTGCGGCGTACCCCGTCAGGAAGGCCCGCTCGGTCGCGTCGGAGCGGTCCCGGGCCGTGGCGAACGCGGGGATCCGGTCGGTGAGGGACTGATCCGGACGTACGGCGGAGCCGAGGTCGATGGCCATCTCGATCGGTCCGGCGGGGACAGGGGCTGCCTCCTCCCTCAGCAGTGCCGCGAACTCGGGCAGCGAGGGGGTGACCCACGCGCGCCGCAGCTCGCGCGGCATGCGACCGTCCTGGAGCGTACGGGCGACGTCCGCGGCCGCCATGTCGCCTGCGACGGTGACCGCGTCGGCGAGGCTCTTGCGCAGTCCGTGGAAGGCGTCGGCCGAGCGCGCGGAGACCGGGAACACCTCCGGGGCGGCGCCGTCGGTGCCCCTCGGTCCGGGTGCGGCCACGTGGTGGCCGACCACCACGTGGGCGTTGGTGCCGCCCACGCCGAGCGCCGACACGCCGGCGCACCGCGGCAGCCCGTTCTGCGGCCAGGCACGGCTCCGGGTGTTGACGTGGAGGCCGCTGCCCTCCACGTCGGCCGACGGGAGGAGTTCCCGATGGTTGACCGTCGCCGGAATGACGCCCTCGCGCACGCTGAGGACCGCCTTGATGAGTCCTGCCATGCCCGCGGCCGTGTCGAGGTGGCCGATGGACGACTTCACGGCTCCGATGGCGCACGGCGTGTCCACGCCGAGCTGTTCGCGTGCTTCCCGCAGGGCGGCGAGTTCGACGGGGTCACCGAGGGGCGTGCCGGTGCCGTGTGCCTCCACGTAGCCGATGGCTCGGGGATCCACCCCGGCGTCGGCGACCGCCGCGAGGATGGCGTCGCGCTGTCCGGTGACGCTGGGCGCGGCGAAGCTCTGGCGGTCCGAGCCGTCGTTGTTGACGGCCGTGCCGTGCAGCACGGCGTGGACGCGGTCCCCGTCCCTGAGCGCGTCGGCCAGCGGCCTGAGGACGACGATGCCGACCCCGCTGCCCGGCACCGTTCCGTTCGCGTCGCGGTCGAAGGGGCGTAGCGTGCCGTCCGGGGAGAGCACCGCGCTCTCCCCGGCGAGGTATCCGTGCTCGTGCGGCAGCCGTACGGACACCGCGCCGGCCAGGGCGATGTCGCAGTCACCGGCCAGGAGGCTCCGGCGGGCCAGGTGCACGGCGGTCAGCCCGGTGGAGCACAAGGTGTTCACGAAGACGCTCGGGCCGCGCAGGTCGAGGTGGTAGGAGACCCGGAGGGGCAGCATGGCCGGTGCGTCCGACATCCTGCGGTGGCTGCCCGCCCCCTCGTCCGGTTCCGGCAGCAGCCGGCCGTACTGGTTCTCGCCGCTGCCGCAGAACACCCCGACGCGCCCTCCAGCGGCGCGGCCCGCCCAGCCCGCGTCCTCCAGGGCGTGCACGGCCTCCTCCAGAAACAGCCGGTGCTGCGGATCCATCGTGTCGGCCTCGGCCGGCGCGATGCCGAAGAAGGACGAGTCGAAGTCCTCGACGCCGTCGACGGCGCCGGAAACGGCGACGTGTCCCTCTCGGGTGTACCGGTCCTGCGGTACGCCCTTGGATCGGAGGCCGGACGTATCGAGCGGGGCCAGGAAGTGGGCGCCCTCCAGCAGGTTCTTCCAGTACCGGTCGACGTCCCGGGCTCCGGGTAGGCGGCATGCCATGCCGATCACGGCAATGGCAGTGTTCGAGTTCTGCACGCTCACGGCGTTCCCCTAGTTCTGCGGTGTGCGGACACGGCGACCGAGCGCGTCGGCGAGGGCCGATACGGTCGGGTACTTGAACAGGTCGGTGACCGGCACCTCCAGCGACAGCTCGGCTCTGATGCTGCTGTGCAGCTGGATGAGGGTCAGCGAGCTGCCGCCCAGTTCGAAGAGGCTCACCGACCTCGGTACGCGCTCCGGGGCGACGCCGAGCGCCCCGGCCCACAGGGCGGTGAGCCGCTCCTCCAGCGCGGTGCGCGGTGCGGTCCGCGCGGTGGCGTCCTGTCCCGCCTCCGGCACCGGCAGGGCCCGGGCGTCGGCCTTGCCCGTCGCCGTGACCGGTAGTTCGTCCAGCCGCACGACGTACGCGGGCAGTTGCTCGGCGGGTAGCCGCTCGGCCAGGTGCCCGAGGACGTCCTCGGCCGTCGTGCCCTCCGGGGCGACGACGTACGCCACCAGCGCGTCCTCTCGGCGGGGATGCACCACCACCAGGGCGTCCTTCACGTCCCCGTGCTCCAGCAGCACGCTGCGGATGCCGTCGAGGTCGACGCGCAGGCCGCGGATCTTGACCTGTCCGTCCTCCCGTCCGATGAACTCCAGGACTCCGTCGGCGCGTCCGCGTACCAGGTCGCCGGTGCGGTACAGGCGCGGCGTCGGCAGCCCGGTGTGTTCCTCCGCCGGAGCGGCGACGAACCGCTCCGCCGTCAGCTGTTCGCGGTTGACGTATCCGTCGGCGAGGACGATCCCGCCGAGGTGCAGTTCACCGGTGAATCCGGGGGGCAGGATCTGGCCGCCGGCGCCCAGCACGTACGTGTGCGCGCCGTCCACCGGGCGGCCGATCGGCATGACGGGACCGCTGTCGTCGTCCACATCGCACACGTGGTACGTCGCGTCGATGGTCGCCTCGGTGGGGCCGTAGAGGTTGACGACCCGGGCGGTGCTCGTGCGCCGCGCCATCCGCACCACCGCGCGGTCGAGTTGTTCGCCGCCGCAGAACAGCCAGCGCAGCGAGGGGCAGCCGCTCAGGCCTTCCTCGTCCGGCAGGGCCTTGAGCAGGGTCGGTACGAACTGCGCCACCGTCACGTCGTGCCGGCGCATGTCCGCGAGGAGGGCGGCGGGGTCCCGGTGCGTGTCGGCCCCGGCGATCACCACCGACGCGCCGATCGTCAGTGGAACCAGGTACTCCCATACCGAGGCGTCGAACACGGGGGGCGTCTTGAAGTAGAAGCGGTCCTGGGGGCCCAGGCCGAACGCACGCCGCTTCCATGTCAGGTTGTTGGCGATTGCCCGGTGAGGAACCACAACGGCCTTGGGCAGGCCGGTGGTTCCGGAGGTGGTGATGAGGTAGGCGGGTTGCGTGCCCTCGACCCGCACGTCGGTGAACTCGCCCGCTTCATCGACGTCGTCGCACCCGCCGACGTCGATGACCGGCAGTTCCGTGGACAGTTGCTCCCGTGCTCGGGCGTCCCCGACGAGGACGGCCGCGGCGCCGGCGTCCTTCATGACGAAGGCATGCCTTCGGGCCGGCTGCGCCGTGTCGACGGGCAGGTAGGCCATGCCGGAGCGGAGCACGGCCAGGACGGCGACGACGAACGCGGCGGACCGCGGCAGGCACAGCGCCACCGTGCTTCGCCCGGGCAGTCCCAGCGCGGCGATCCGTGCGGCCAGGCGACGGCTTTCGTCGTCCAGCTCCCGGTAGGTCACCCTGCGCTCGCCCTCGATGAGGGCGGTGTCCCCGGGCCGGGTCGCCACCTGCTCCGCGAAGGCCTCCACCACCAGTGCCCGGGACGGGGCGTGGGGCTCCGGGCGGCCGTGCGCGGCCGCACCCGCCCGGTCCTCGTCGCCGACCAGGGCCACCTGGAGCACGGAGGGGCCGGGGTTGGACAGCACCTGTCCGAGTACGGTCTCGACGGCGCGGGCGATGCTCCGGGCGACGTGGGCGGGGTACTGGTCCCGCACGAAGTCCAACCGGCCTGTGAAGCCGGCGCCGTCGGCGTTGACGGACAGCAGCAGTCCCGCCTTGCCGTCGCGCGGCACCACGGGGACGCGCCGGGCCTCCACGCCCGACAGGCGCAGGGCCTCGTCGGCGGTCGCCTCGTTG
Source organism: Streptomyces sp. Isolate_45 (assembly GCF_024721315.2). Lineage (GTDB taxonomy): Bacteria > Actinomycetota > Actinomycetes > Streptomycetales > Streptomycetaceae > Streptomyces. The sequence goes on along the minus strand of NZ_JANFAK020000016.1, from coordinate 20,790 downwards.
AACGACATGAGGGCGGGGAAGACCGAGGCCGACACGGACTGCGTTCCGCTGCGTACGGCCGCCCACGCTTTCGCGAGTGATCCGCCCTGGTGGGCCAGGCAGTCGAGCAGCGAGTCCTGGGTCTCTTCGATGTACTCGCCCGCGGTCCTGCCCTGCCGGGCCGGCGGCCGGAAGGGGAGCATCTCGGAGTAAAGCCCGACCACGTGCGGATACCGGGAGCGGCGCCAGTCGACGGCCGGATATCCGATAACGATGTCATCGGTGCGGAAGTAGTGCTGCAGCGTGAGCGAGTAGGCGCCGAGCAGGGCGGCGAACGGGGTGATGCCCCGCTGCTCGCACTGGTGGCCGAGGTTCTCCGGCACCCGCACTCCGACCGAGGAGGTGCGCGGGCCGGACCCGCCGTCGGCCGAGCGTTCCGCTACGGCCGGCAGGACGGTCACGCCTTGCAGGTAATCGACCCAGAAGTCCTCGTCCCGGCGGCCCTCGGGTGACTCTTCGTAGTCCTTCTGCGCGATCGCATACGCGAAATAGCCGTCCTGCTCGCCGGGATCCCGGTGTGGCGCGCAACCGTCCGCGGACTCGGCATAGAGGGCGGACAGGTCGTTCAGGAGCAGTCCCACGGATGGCGCGTCCACGACTATGTGGTCCAGCAACAGCAGCAGGACCGCCTCCTGCGGGCCACTGCGGAAGAGGTCGGCACGCAGGCGCAGTGGGCCGTCGGGGTCGAGGGGCGTACGGGCCGACTCGACCGCCAACGCGTGGCAGTCCTGGCCGGTGACCTCGCGCACCCGCAGCACACGCTCCGGTATCTGGTCACTGACCTGCAATAATGTGCCTTGCGCGTCGGAGCGGGACCGTAACACCGGATGGCGGGCGATCAGCCGGCACAGGGCCCGGTCCAGAGCGGCCGCGTCCAACGGGCCGGCCAGTTGATGGACGATCGGAATGTTGTAGGCGTCGCCGCCACCGAGCCTCTGCGCTGCCCACATGGCTCGTTGTTGACGTGTCAAGGGCAGCACTCGGCGCCCTGCGAAGGTTGGCATGTTTCCCCCGTAGCCGGCCTACGACCCCCAGGTCATGGGATCGCGGGCGCACACCAGTAAAGACCACGACGATCTTGAGCCGATATCGATGTGCCAGTCAACGAAATATCTGGCCTACGACTCGAAATCGTCGCTCCGCCCTCTGCTGCGACCGCCGGTACGCCGTGCGTGAACTGCTGCTTCGCGACCTCCGGCGGATAGGCTCCAGATGGCCGAAAAACAGGCCCTGGGAAACCGGGCGGAGGCGTCCGAAGAGAGCCGTCACCCGACCTGACGGCCGTCGCGGTCGGACCACTGCGACACCGACCGGCCGCTCGAACCCGACCCGGAGTCGACGGACATCCGCAGGGGCCCCCGCCGGCCACGGCCACCGCCGCCTGTACGGGCTTGCCCAGGGTCACCTTGGGCTTGCCCACGCCGTCGGCGGGAGGCTTGCGCCGTTCTTGGCCTTCTGGATGCTGCGAGTGTCGCTGGGTGGAACAAATTGCGATGCGCACCGGCAGTGAAGTCGGTCAAACTTTCGGGCATGACTGCGAAGATCACTCGTATCAACCCCGAGCAGCTGCATGCGACGCCCGGCTATCACCACATCACCGTGGTGGAGGCCGGTCGTACGGCCTACCTGGCGGGGCAGTGCCCTCTCGATCGGAGTGGTTCCCTCGTCGGCTCCGGATCGCTCGAGGTGCAAGTCGACCAGGTTGTCGCGAACGCGCTCGCCGCCTTGGCCGCGGTTGATGCCGAGCCGAAACACGTGGTGCGTTCGGTGATCTATGTGCGGAGCGACGACAGGGACGATCTGGGCGTCGCTTGGCGTCGGCTCACCGACTCGGCTCTCGGACCGGCGTTCACCACCGCCGGCACACTGTTGGGTGTTGCGCAGCTCGGCTTCACGGGGCAGCTCATTGAAGTGGACCTCACCGTGGCGCTGCCCGACTGAGGCTCTTCGTCTCCAGGTGTCGAACGTCGTCTCGAACCGGTTGGCTCGCCCGGGAATTCGCCGGACGTGGGGGCGGCCTCGCCGCGGGCACGGAGCAATGCAGGCGGGCTCGATCACGGCCGGATCGACGCCGGCCGGCTGCGGACGGCGCCGGCCGACCTGCCGCGCCCGCGGATCGTCGACGGCCGCCGGTCTTGGCCGTGGACGTCTCGGGCGGACGCGCCGTGTCCCGCGATCACCCGCCGCGTCACCGGATCCCCCACTGTCCAAGAACCACGCGCGGACGCGTCGCGCACCAGCCCCTCGGGCATCGTCGCCCGCCTTGAGGAGGTCCGCCCACCGGTCGGTGCCGGCCGGCGGCCGGAGCGGGGTGCACCGGACGGGCGACCGCTCCGGCAACTCCACACCGACCCCCGCTTGCGGATGCAGGCTTCTCCGAACTGGACCTGGCTTCGCTCGGGTCAACTTTCGCCATCAATCCAGCGGGATGACAGGCCGAGCGAGGGTGCCGCGGGTATGCGGGCGTTGTGCGACGAAGTCGCCCTGTTCGGGGTCGCGGTAGGAGCTCGCCTGGATCAACCACTTGGCGAACCAGGGTTCGCCGCCGCATTCCGCACCACCGCCGTCGGCGCCGCGGACCTCCTGACGGTCAGTGGTCAGCTCCCACTTGTAGGAGTTCTGGGCCATGTGCAGCCCTGACAGCATCGGTGATGCCGCGGCCGTGCGGACACCGTCGGGCATGACAAGGGTGTTGTCGTCACCGAGCCATCGGATCGGCATCCGGTCGCCCCACGGGAACAGGCTCCGTGCACCGAATGCGTAGGCGTGTTCCCATTCATCGGGAGTGGGCAGGCGTCGGCCAGTCCGTGCCAGCTCATCGGTGATCGTGCCATGGGTGGTATGTGCCGCAAGCCATGCCGCCGTGGGCTTGCCGTCCGGGTCGAAGCGAACTCGGCCGTGGGTGCCCGTGTCGGTTTCAGGCAGGATGAAATCGTCGATGAGTTCCTGGTGTCCTGGCTTCCACTTCTGGATGAGCGCCGTGATGATCGGGTGGTCGAGAGGGGCCTCGCTCACGCCGGCCTCGTCAGCGTGCTTGGCGGCAAGGAACGCCTTCAAGCGGGTGGTCCGGGGGCGCGAGGTGATGGCGGCGATCTGCCGGCGGATCTCGTCGACAGTACTGTCGCTCTGGCGAGCACGGGCCTCAGCTCGGTCATCCGGCTCGAGGTCGGCATGGTCGGGGAACGGGTCCAATGCCGCGTAGCTACCAAGATGGGAAAGGACCTCATCGTCGGTCGGCGTCCAGGATTCGGGTTCGAAGCCGAGTTGGGCATGCCCGCCGGGGACGAAGACGAACGGTCTCCCATCGACCTCGATGATCGCGTTGTAGGCGGTTCGTCCGGCATATTCGTGAAGGTGGACGGACGTGACGATGCCGCCCACCGTCCGAGCGGCGGTCTCGGCAGTGGCCCACGCCGCCCTTCGGTCGAAGTTGAGCCACTCGTCGAGGGTGATATCGGCAGTTGACATGTGGCGGAGCATGCCGGAACCCACTGACAGTCGCGACGCCGAGTCCTTGGTCATTCGGAACCTCGGTCGGGCGCAAGGGCCTTGGCCTGGTCAGGTGTCCACCCTGTCGGTCGCGGGGACGTGCCCGGCCCCGGGCATGGCAGCACCGCCGCTGCCGCGGTGGCGGCCGACGCCCCGCCTTGCCCGCCGCCGCAGACCCCGCAGCACCCGGCGAGGCCCGGCACGCCGCGCCCGCACCCCGACGGGCGGTCGGACCGGGTACGGCGTCCTCCCGCCGGGCCGCCCCTACCGAAGCGGGCATCGTGCGCCGCGCCGAAGCCGTGACGAAGGCGCGGCCGAAGTTCCCGGCACCGCACCGCACCGGCCCCGTCCCCGGTGCAGGAGCCGGAGCCGGAGCCGGTGCGGGGAACATGAAGGCGCTGTGCCGGGCCTTGCACGGCGTCACCAGCCCCCATACCACGGCGCGCTGTGCCACCAGGCTCACCGCTCACAGGTCCTACGGGTACTGCGGGAGCCCCCGGACTTCGGCGGTCCACGGGCCCTCCGCCTCGACCAGGATGAGCAGCGGGCCCTCCGTGAGTGGGACGGTCGCTTCGGCCGCCTTGGTCTCGTTGACCAGTAGGTCCCGGTCGTCGAAGTCCGCAAGGTCGGGGGAGGCCTTCCACAGGGCGAACCAGCCCGTGGCACCGCGGGCACCGCTGCCGTCCTCACCCAGGTAGCGGACGTTCAGGTCGGCGATCGGACCCGTGTAGTGCATCACCTCCGGGCCCGCGCCCCGCACCGGTCCGGCGAGCGGGAGCGCGGCGCCGACGGGCAGGACACGTACGGTCCACTCGTCGTCGGTTTCGATCTTCAACCGCAGGGGGCGGTCGGCGGGCGTGACGGCGAGCGCCCGCCCGTGGAAGCCCGGTTGGGTGGTGTTGAAGAGCAGCTCTTCGTCCTCGTTGACCCGGTCGAGGGTGTACATGACAAAGTAACCGTCGTCGCCCGCCCGTGCCTCGACGATCAGCGGTCCGCATCGGAACGGGGCTTCGACGGTGAGCACGTTGTATCCGCGTCCGCTGCGCTCCAGGAGGACGTCCGTGGCGGGGGCCCGTACGGGCTGCGGGGCGGGCGCCGGAGCTTGAACGTGTGCCGGTGCGGGCACGGCCGCCGGAGCCGGACCCGGCTGCTCCTTGCGCCCGCCCAGCTCCGCCGACCATCCGCCGTTCGTCTCGACCAGCACCAGCAGGGGGCCCTCGTTGAGGGGGATGGTGGTCTTGACCCGTCCGGACTCGCTCACGTGGAGCTCGTGGTCAAAGCGGTGTGCCGGCTCGGGCCGGGCCGTGTAGAGCGCGAAGTGGCCCTTACCCTTCCCGCCGCCGCCGCCGTCGTATCGGATCCGAAGGTCAGCCGGCGGTCCGTCGTAGCGCAGGACCTCGGCGCCCCGCGTCTCGATCCGGTCGGTCAGGGGCTGGGCCGCCGTGACCGGAAGCACCCGCACGGTCCACGCGCGGCCCGACATCACCTTGAGCCGGAGCGGGCGCTTGCCGGACGCGATGACGAGCCTGCGTCCTCGAAGGACGGGCTCCCTGGTGCTGAAGAGGAGTTCATCCTCCCTGTCGGCCTTGTTGACGGTGTACAGGATGAAGTCGCCCTCGCCGTCCACGGCGACCTCGATGATCACCGGACCGGCGGGGAGCGGCGCTTCCACCGTGAGGATGTCGTTGCCGCGTCCGCTGTGCTCCAGGTAGGCATCGGCGACAGGAGGCAGGACCACAGCGCCGGGTGCAGAGGCCGGTGCGGCCGCCGACGAGGCCGGTACGGCCGCAGTGCCGGGCACGACCGCCCCACGCACCTTCGAGACCGTGATGGGCTTGGGCCACCGGGGATCAGGAGCGGACGGGGCCGCGGAGACGGCAGGAGCAATCGGGGTCCGCTCCCCCGCACCAGCATTCCGGGGCGGCCCGTCCGGGAATGCTGCCGCGATCCCGAAGTCCGCTGCCATGCCCGCCGGCCCCGAGTCGTACCCCTGTCCGACCGCCCGGAACTTCCACCGCTCCCCGCGGCGGTACAGCTCGCCGAGCACGAACGCCGTCTCCGTGGACGCGTCCTCGACGCGGTACTCGGCGACCGCCGCGTCGTCCGCCGTCAACTGCACGTACAGTCCGGGCACCGCCCCGAACGTCCCGCCGTCGGCCGATCCCGCGATCACCACCCGCTCCACCGAGGGCTCCAGCCGCCGGAGGTCCACCTCCAGCCAGTCAGCGCGCTGCCCGCCACCCTCGCTCGGACCAAGGTGGTGGGCCGCGCCCGACGGGTGCTGCGGCTGGTTGCGGAACACGAGGTCGGCGTCACCGCGCACCCGGCCCCGTGCGTCGAGCAGCAAGAGGTACGCGTTCACCGCCGGTGCTCCGGGCTGCTGACGGTGGCACACGGCTATCCGGACCGGCTGGACGGGAACGGTCGTGTTGCCGCCCTTGATGATGTTGACCATGGGGCCATCGTGGCAGCAGACGTCGACGGATCACGAACGGCAGCACGTGGTGTTGCATGAGGCAGGTTCGTGCGGATGCGCCTGTGCCTGCTTGGACCGGGCCGACCCGGTACCCGCGCACGTCGGGACGAGTTCGGCCTCGCCAGGTTGATCATGTCGGCCGGGAGGACCCGGACGGCGCCGGCCGGCCGGGAAATGGCCCGGAACTACGTGTCGATCCACACCCTGGGGCTTCCCAAGTCGTACTCGACCCGCTCTCGATCGTCGACGGCCTTCTCGGGCAGGACCGCGACCTCGTCGATCCACTGCCGGACCCGCGCTTCGAAGTCCACGTGGCCGGCTTCGTGGTGGGCGGCCACGTAGCGCAGAACGGGCGGCTTCATCCACCAGTCCTTCTGGTGCAGGGCGGCCTTGCGGACGTAGATCTCGGAACCGACCGCGTTGGTGTGGAAGTTCACCTCCAGCTGCTGCGGACGGTCCGGCCCGGTCACCGCCGACGTGTCGACGAGGCGGAAGCTCTGCCGCATGTACAGGATCTGGCGCTCGGTGCGCGGAATGCACTCGTCGTCGATCTTCGCGCTCCGGCACGAATACCCCGCGGCGGCGAAGGCATCAAGGACCGCCTCGTGCAGCGGCGTCGCGCCGATGCGCAGAGGATCACTGTCCGTGCGGCCCGAGATCCCGCCGGCCTCGACGAAGGCGTACACCCCCAGCCGCACCCCGTCGAGCTGTTCCCCGCGGACTTCGGACACCGGGCTCTCCCATCGGAGCCGGAACCGCAGGGGCACCCGCCTCTCCTGGCCCTTCGAAACGGTGAAGCTGCTGGTCACAGGGAAGTGCGCGAACGTATCGCCCGACTCCGTGTCGACGACGTCCTGCTTGCCGACAGCGGGCGACGTGTTGGCGACGAGCTTCACATTGACGGTCCGCACCACCACGTCCCGGTCGGGTGCGCGCAGCACGATCTCCCCGCGCAGTAACCCTCCCGGCCGCAGCGCCTCGTCCGGTATGACGGTATCGATCTCCAGCGGATTCCCGGTCCCGCCACTCCCCTTGCTGCCCAGCAGCCGTTTGAACACCATGCACGCATGGCTATCCGTACACCCCTCGTCAATGGTCGGCGATGAACGATCAGTTGGACCCACCACCGCACTCGTCCGACGATCAGGGCAAGGTGGAGGTCCCGCACGTGTCTCTTTGAGGCTGAGGATCAGCCTGCCCCACGGCCGGAGAAGGCGCAGTGAGCACACCACCCCTGACGTCCGGTCGGATTCCGGCCCGTCAGGCTCTTGATCACCAGGCCTTCGACGCCGGACACATCGGTGCACGTCTCCACCCACTCGCGGGCCTTCGCGACGTCGGTGGTCATCGGGCAGAGCGTCCACGGGGGCGGTCCGGGCGCGGGCCGCGAACAACAACTTCCAAGCGCCGGCGCCGCTCCCCCCTGGGGCAGCGTGGCCAACTCGGCGCCGTCCGGCTGAAGAAGGTCGATAGTTCGACCGGAACGGCGGCTGCCGCTCTGCGGCTGGTTCAGTCGGTGGAGGTCTCCGCCGGGGGCCATGGCCCTTCGAAGGCCGGCCCGCAGTCGTGCGGCAGGTGGGCCACCACCAACGCGGCCGCCTCATCCGGTGTGAGTGACTCGCCCAGGACACGCGGCGACGCACCCAATGGCGCGTACACGATGCACGATTGCGCGTTGCCGACGATGAACGGCAGGTCGTTGCTCCATGGGAAATGCGTGTTGCGGTGAAAGCTGAGCGCCCCGTGGCTCGGAAACGGGAACAAGGCCCGCAGCCGAGGTTCGGCGTATGCGGCCTCCATCACTGCGGGTTCTCCCCGTCGTGCCGTGGGGTGCCCCTCCAGCATGAGCCGCCAGGTCTTCTCGACAACCGTCTCCTCAGTCATCCCGCGATCATGACGTCTGTACTCGGCCAGGACAAACCGCTGCACCCCGATGGTCAAACCTTGATGAGGCTCACCAAACTTCGCTGAGCGGGCCGGCCGGCCGGCCGTCCAGGGGGCGGAGGCGTGGCCTCCGCCGGCCGGTCGACCCGTCGCGGGGACCGTGCCAGTCGTGGAGGCAGTCGACGAGCGCGTCCGAACAAGGCGAACCTGCCCGAGGGCCCTGAAAGGCGAAGGCCCGAAGCGGGCAAGGATCACCGAGCACAATCGGCCCGGCAGACGTCAGGAAGCTGTTGCAGGTCAACCGCCACCCGCCGGTTGTCCAGCGGTGGAACGTGATCGCGCACGCGTCGCAGCCGATCGTCGCAGTGCCCAGCCCGTCCCGGATCTGCCCGGTTGCCCGCTGTCCGGGTGCGGGGGCAACCGGGCGTCTGCGAGCCTCAGACGGAGAAGCCTGTGACCTTCCGCGGGGTCACCCGGACGATCAGGCGAAGCACCTCCTGCGGTTCGTCCGGCGGGTCCTCGCCCAGGTACTTCTGCGAGAGCTCGCGCGGCAGCGCCTTCTCCGCGTCTTCGATCAGTTCGGCGGTGCCGCGGATGTCGACGGACCGGTACGGGTTCGCGGTGTCGAAGACCGTGAGGCTGACCCGTGGATCCCGCGCGAGATTCCGAGCCTTCTGGCGCCCGGCCGTCGTGGAGAACAGCACCGTATCCCCCTCCCTGGCGATCCAGACCACCGAGGTCTGCGGCCCGCCGTCCCGGTTCAGGGTCGCGACGGTGGCGAAGTTCCTCCCGTCCAGCAGCTTGCGCGTCTCCTCGTTGAACAGCTCTGACACAGCCCCACCCCTCTGCTCACCATTGGGATCACTAATTGCGGGAACAGCCGCGAAGACCGGATCCTTCCCGGTGCCGTCCCGGTCCGAGGTCTCGGGCTTCCAGCACTGCTGGGTTGCGGGGCTGTGGGAGACAGCGCCGACTGGTGGAGCCGGGCGAGGGTTCGCTCAACGACCCACCGCGTCCTGCCCGGGCCCGAGCCGTGAAGTGTGCCCCGGCGGGCAATCCTGGGCGTGATCCCGCGGGCCCGGCGTGGACGCCGGTACTCGTCGAAGTCGTAGCCACGATCCGCGAAGAGCCGGCGGGGCCGGTGACGCGGTCAACTGGCGAAGGTCCGGTGTGAGCCCCCTTTGAGGGCTCTGACGTGCGAGGCGTCGATCGCGGCGTCATCCATGTCCAAGAGCCCGGCTGCCCGCAGCTCGGCCAGGAGGACTTCGTGGAGGCGGGGCCACACGCCGACCTCGGGCAGCCGCCCAGCTCACCCCGGCCCGGGTCCGCCGGGGGGTCAGGAACATCCGCGCACAACTCGCCTGCCCGGCCCATGTTCCCAAACCCCGAGGCGTGGGCCCCTGCCGGCCGCCCGGCGCCAAGAACGAACACCGGGCACCCCGCTACGACGTCGGCAAAACCGTCAAACGCCCCGAGGCCTTGAAGGCCATCGGCAGGCCCAAAAGATCTTGGCGGATAAAGCACAAGCTTACGACAGGCCCCCCAGGGCGAACCCCAGCCCCATCGCGACGAACAACGCGCCCATTGCGCTGAACAGCCACCAGAAGGCGGTGCCCTCGGCCTGGAGGGTCCAGCGTGACGGGTCTGCCCGGTCGTATCGGACCTCGACGCGGGCACCGACGGGAAGGGTCCTGTCCTTGGGGCGAGCGATGTTCGTCCTGGTTTCCATCGTGCGGCCGTCGCCCGTGCTCCAAGTGATGACCGGGTAGTACACGGTGGTTCCGACGCTCCGGCTGGTGCTGCCCGCATCCGAGGCCGGCGCGATCCGGGTCTCCTCAAGACGGGTCACCACGCCCCGCGCGGTACCGCCCTCCCTCAGCAGGAACCGGACGCGTCGGATCTTGAGGGAGGCGACGACGCCGATGACCGACCCCGCGGTGGTGAAGACCGATGCGAAGAGCAGGAGGATCTGGGAAGCAGACACGGGGTTGTCTCGATTCTGGAGCCGAATGACTCCTGACAGCATGCCAGTGCGGTGATCTCCCCTCATGGCGAGCGCGTGGCCGGGAGGCTCTCGCCTCAGTCCCGCCGACGGCCTCCTCCTGGAGGAGGAGACCGGACCGGGCCGCAGGTCCCGGACCAGGTGTGGACGGGACCGGGGTCCTCGTGCCCTTGGGCGATGTGCCGTACCAGGGCGGGTTCCTAGCCTCGGGGCATGCGATCACACGAAGCGGACGATGCTCAAGGAGACCCCGTGACCACTGTCAGCCCCGCCGCACGCCGCGCCTTGGCCGTGGGCCTCACCCTCGCCGCCTGCCTCACGTCCTCCCCCGTCCTGGCCACGGCCGCCGCGACCCCCTCCCAGGACAGCTCCGGGGCCGGACTGGACCGGTTCTACCGCCAGCACCTCGGCTGGGGCAGCTGCGTCAAGGGCCCCGACGACACCATGGGCCGCGATCTGGAGCAGGCGGGCGTGCAGTGCGCGGACGTGACCGTGCCCCTGGACTACGCCGACCCCCGGGGGCGCACGATCACCGTGGCCATCTCCCGGCTCAAGGCCACCGACACCCGCCACCGCATCGGCGCGATCCTCCTCAACAACGGCGGTCCGGGCGGTCCCGCGCTCCAGTCGCCGCCGCAGGCCCGCGCGTCGATGAAGGAGGTCGGCGCGCGCTACGACATCGTCGGCTTCGACCCGCGCTTCATCGGGCGCAGCACCGCGCTGGACTGCGGCTTGCCCGTCGGCATGACCTGGCTGTCCGCCGGCACCGGCCGGGCGGGCTTCGACCGCCAGGTCGCCCTGCAGAAGAGTCTGGCCGACAAGTGCCGGGCCACCGACGCCGCGGTGCTCCCCCACATCACCACCCGCAACACGGCCCGCGACATGGACGTCATCCGCGGCACGCTCGGCGAGCGGAAGATCTCCTTCCTGGGCTACTCGTACGGCACCTACCTGGGCACGGTCTACACGCAGATGTTCCCCGGCCGCCACGACCGGATGGTGCTGGACGGGGCGATCAACCCGAGCGACTACCGCCCCCGGCTGCTGAAGGGCACCGAGCGCGAGAACGAGAAGGCGCTGTCCGACTGGGCCGCCTGGGCCGCGGAGCGCCACGATACCTACGGCCTCGGCCGCGGCCGCGCCGAGGTGCTCGCCGCCGTCGACCGGATCGTCGCGGCGGCCGCGCGCGGTCCGCTGACCATCGGCGCCGGCGCGGATGCCTTCCGGATCGACGACAGCCAGGTGCCGCTCCTGCTCTTCTCGGGCATCGCGGACGACACCGCCCCGGCGCGGGCGTCGTTCGGCGAGCTGCTTTCCGTACTGGCCGAAGCCGCGGAGGGCCGGCCGACGACGGTGCCGCCGATCCTCGTCCCGGAGCTCCGGTACGTGCTGCGCGGTGAGGGCGAGCCCACCGGCGCGCAGTCCGCCGTCATCTGCGGGGACGTGGCCGCCGAGCGCGATCCCGAGCTCTACTGGCGGGACATCGAGCGCAACCGCACCGCGCACCCGCTGTTCGGCGCTCTGACCAACAACATCAACCCGTGCGCCTTCTGGGACTCGCCGCGCGAAGAGCCCACCCGGGTGCGGCGCGATGCCCCCGCACTGATCGTCGCCGCCACCGGTGACCCGCGTACGACGTACAAGGGAAGCGTCGAGCTGCGCAAGCAGCTGCCGAGCTCCAGGCTGGTCACCCTCAAGGGCGCCAACCGGCACGCCCTCTTCGGGCACTACGGCAACGCGTGCGTGGACGACCAGGTCAACCGGTACCTGGCCACCGGCAAGCTGCCGGCGAGGGACCGGACCTGCGTCAAGCAGGCGGGGTAGCGGCCCGCGGTTCACATTGCGAGTGCGCGGGCCGGCAGCATTCTGCGGTTGTTCGTCGCGGTCTTGGCGAACACCGACAAGAGGTGGTCCCGCACGGTGTGCTCGAAGACGAACATCCGGCAGGCCGACATGTGGCTGTTCCGCCGTTCACCAGACGGCTGTCACCGAGGAGATCCAGCGAGACGCTCTCGCGTCACCCTGACTGGATTCTGAGGTTGGATCGGCCCCGCCGAGCCTCATGGATCCGGAGGCTCGGCGGGGCCCCGTCGGAAGAAGGCGTAGCCGCGATCCCACTCTGGGAAGTCCGCCGGCATCGCCCGCCAGGTGATACCGCCCCCGACCAAGTAGCGGACTGCGTCGTACATCTGACGTGGCAGCCCTCCGGCTACCCACCCCGGCCCTCTGACGAGCTCGTGCATGATTGGCGGTGAAGCGCCGAAAGGTGCAGGTCGGCCCGGTGGTCACTGTGGCTTTCGGGCGCCGCGGGTGGCGGTCTGCTGGTGTGAATGCAGTCCGGCGATGGCTTGGATCGTGTCGCTCAGGTGCTCTCGTCGACCATGGTGGCGGGCGATGGTTCGCCGGTTCTTGAGGTGTGCGATGCCGTGCTCGACCCGGACTACCTGGGCTCACCCTGGAGTGGAACTCGAGCAGCATTAGGGGCGCCGTGAACCGCATCAAGAAGATCAAGAGGCAGCTCTATGGTCGAGCCGGATTCGAACTGCTCCGGAAGATGATCCTGCTCCAGTAATACTCCGAGACGCCCCCATGAAGCCCCCGGCGTTGCCGAGGGCGGTGGCTGTCTCGCCCGTGTGGAATAGGACAAGCTCGCTGGTCGCTGGTGCCGGGCAGTTCGGCAGAGGGCCCGACGCGCCATACGAGGCGGGGTGCGCGCCGGCTCGGGTACGGGCTGCGGCTGGTCGGTGGATCGCGGCGCGGTGTGACGGTGTGTTCCCGGGGCCGGCTCGGATGGGTGTGGCTTGATCGTCGGGCGGTCCCGCGCCGGGGCCGGAGTATCAGCCGACGTCCGTGGCGCGTCCTGGGTGCCGCGGCCCTTGCCGAGGAGTACCGATCGTGACACTGATCTTGCTACATGAGGTATTCCAACGCGGTGCCGGGGGTGGGCGGCCGCGGCGCCCGGTCCGGCGTGCCGCTCTCCTGCTCGCCACGGCGGTTCTGCCGGCCGCGCTGCTGGTGGTGCCCACCGCCACCCCCGCCGCGGCTGCGCCCGTGACCGTCACCTTCAACGCGGGCGCCGACCAGCCCTTCACCGTCCCTTCCGGCGTCACCCAACTGACCGTCACCGCCACCGGCGCCGCAGGCCAGAACGCGCCTGACGGTGGCACGGGCGGGAGCGCCGCAACCGTCACCGGCACCCTGAGCGCCACCCCGGGGACCACCCTGTTCGTGAACGTCAACACCGGCGGCGGACCGGTCACCGGAAACTTCCCGGGCGGCGTCGGCGGCGGTTCCAGCGACGTCCGCACCTGCAGCTCGGCCGCCTCCGGCTGCACGCTGACCGGCAGCCTCGGCATTGACCCCCGCCTCATCGTCGCCGGCGGCGGAGGCGGCGGCGGCTACGGTTCCGCCATCGGCGACTTCCAGGTCCCCGAGGCCACCGGCGGGGACGCCGGCAACACCGGGGGCGACGGCGGCGACAGACCGCAGGGCGGCGGCGGCGGTGGCGGCGGTACCCAGACCACCGGCGGCACCGGCGGAGCCGCATGCTCGCAGAACCCAACCACCGCCGGCACCGCCGGTACGGCCGGCACCGGCGGCACCGGCGGCACCGGCTTCGGGGGAGGCGGCGGCGGAGGCGGCTGGTTCGGAGGCGGCGGAGGCGGCGGCTGCGGCCAAATCAACAGCGATGCCACGGCAGGTCCTGGTGGGGGCGGTGGCGGGTCGAACCTCGTCCCGTCCGGTGGTACCCCCGGGCCCGCCACCGGTTCGGCCCAGGTCACCATCACCTACGAACCGGCCCCGGCGACCTGCGCGACCGCCACGGCCACCATCACCGGCACCAACCGCAACGACGTCTTGACCGGCACCCCCGGCAACGACGTGATCTTCGCCCTCGCCGGGAACGACGTGGTCAACGGGCGCGGCGGCAACGACCTGATCTGCGGCGCCGACGGCAACGACTCCCTCACCGGCGGTGACGGCAACGACCGCGTCGAGGGTGGGAACGGCAACGACTCCCTCACCGGCGGCAACGGCAACGACACCCTTGTCGGCGCCGGCGGCAACGACTCCCTGTCCGGCGGCGCCGGCAACGACACCAACGACGGCGGCCCCGGCAACGACGCTCTCAACGGCGGTCCCGGTACCAACACCAACGATGGCGGACCCGGCCACAACGGCTGCACCAACCCCACCACCGGAACCGGCTGCAACACCTGACAAACGATCACCAGAAGCGGGCCCCGGCACGTCCCCCGCCGCAACGGAGACCGACGCACGGGGCCCGCTCCAACGCTGCGCGACGCAGCTCCCGAACGGCCAGGGAGGCCCTGCCACCTGTGGAAAGAGGTTCAGATACAGGATCAGCTGGTTCACGGTGTGCTTGGACAGTCCACGGTGTTCGTTGTTGACCGGCGCCTTCACTACGTAGGAGTCGACACGTTCGGCGGGGGCGCAGCTGGCGGGGGCGCACGGATCTGGCAGTCAGCTGGTGTCCTGCGTAAGCCCTGTTCTCCAAGGCTACGGCTGGGGCTTTTCCGAGAACTTGGCGGGATCGGTGATGATCCCGTCGCGCAAGGCCGCATGGTGGAGCTTGAGCAAGCTGTTGACCGGGCGCCCCGATTCCCCGTACTTGTCCCTCCTCTGCAGGTGAGCCTGGATGGTTGACGGCATGAGCTTCATTTCCCGGGCCACCGTCGTGGCCGGTACCTCCATGGCGATGAGCTTCATGATCTGTCTTTCACGCTCGCTCAGAACGGGACTGGTGCCGTCGTAGCTCCCCAGGATGGTCGGTCCCAAAGCTTCTGGAGGGCGTGAACGGCTACCGCCTCGTTCCGGGAATTGACAAGGCGGACCTTATCGAGTGCGGCCTTGATGTCGTCGAGCTGGCTTCGCGCTGACTGGGCGAGCAGTTCTTGGGGCAGCAACGGCGTGACGGCCGATGCGGGGCTGCGGGAGCCCTCGGTAGAGATCGGCGTGGCAATCGGACAGCCGGCACAGTCGGTGCGTCTGGGCCCGTGCTCGTTCCCAGCATTCTTCGAGTACACGGAAGCGGTCCAGGGCTTGGTCAGCCTCTGCCCGGGCGGTCCGGCCTTGCAGAGTAATTGTCAATACCTGTCGATCGGTTGACATCGGTCAGATGTGTGAAACGTGTCGAGGCAGAGGCACACACCGTCCGATCTTCGCGTGAGCTGGTGCGGCGGTGCAACACCTGAAAAGCTGCATTGCATGGGCATAGCAAAAAAGGGAACGCGGGTTATTGTCGTCGGCGGTGAGCGTTATCGCTGGGTAGTCGCGCCCGATGACGAGCCCGGCGTGGCGATTGTCGTCCTGCATGAGCAAGTCGATGGACAGCGCATAGCGGTGTGGGTTGAGCACGGTGTGGTGATCGCACCGGGGCTGGTTGCAGGAGTCATCCGAGACGCGTTGCTCTACCACGGTTGGGCACCTCGACTACGTCGCAGGCAGCTCACATTGCGTTGCCTGGGCAGGAATCCAACCCCTGCAAATCTGAGACTGATCCCTTGGCCGCCCGCGGCTTGAGGGAACAGTTCGTCGAGGTTCGACCTCGGTCAGGCAGCAGCAGGCGCGGGACGTTCGACGAGCAGACCCCGTTCGAAGCGGGCGCCGGCCCTGACCAGGGCGACGAGGTGGGGCGCGTTGACCGCACGCCACCGGTTCTGGGCGGACTCGACGACTTTTAAGACCATGCTGGGCGAGGCGCCACGTAAGCGGCATGCTGCGCCGGTCACTGTCGACCTGGGGTCGCTGAGAGGTTGCGGTACTCCACTGCTGTACCGAGGCAGCTACCGCAGTGCGGTCGGGTGCACGTGCTTCCAAACCCTGCGGATTCCATGGAGCAGCTCACGTTGTTCCTCGATCCAACCGCGGTTCACTTCCATGCTGATGGCCACCCGTGTTGTCTGCTGGTCAGCGACAGTGACAGTGATCTGGTCTTGGTCGTCTTCCCTGTCCACGAGCTGAATGCCAATCTCAGCTACTCGGGCGCACTCGCGCCACACCGCGTCTCGGCCCGCCTCCACCTCGTCCAGCACGTGCTCCCAGGGTGCGAGGTCGTACGGCTCGACGTAGGTGCGAGTGATTCCGGCTACGAAGTCGCTGTGCACCATCAGCTCGCCGCTGGTGTCCGGAATGCCGGACCCTCCGGATTCATCGAGTTCAATGGCCACGCTGCCGCCGTACTTGCCAGTGATCCGCAGCAGAGTGAACCGCTCACGATCTTCCACGTCCGACCCCATGGTGTTGGCTACCCAGCTTTTCGCCATGCAGCGTACCGGTGTTGCGGTCGACCGTCGGCGTGAGGTCGCAGAAGCTGTCCGGGGCTGGAACTGCCAAGGAACGACGGATCACGGCCCCGTACGCCGGCTCCGTGGATTCGGGCAGGTTGTGCGCCTGCCGGCTGTAGCTCGGATTGGGACATGATCCTTGGTTCATAGAAGTGACGAGTCCCAGGGGTCCCAGGGCTACTGATCGTCCTCACGGAATGTCTGCCAGAGCCTTCTCGGGGAGGCGCTTGTCGAGATGTTCGTGAGGCGTGTGGCACATGGTAGGTGGTCAACATCAACGAACCCACTCATTGACATAGCCAGACGTAGCTGCGCCAGGTAGCGGGCTCGATACCCCGACGCCGGGTGATCTCCTCTCTTGCAGCATCCGAAGCCGCCGATCAGTCTGGTGTTCGTCCGGTGCGACGCGACCTCGTGGGCGCGCGGGGCGAGCAGTGTCAGTGACGGGGGCCGTGAGGCAGACGGTAGTGGAGGACGTAGATCAGCCATGCCGTCCCGACGCTGCGGCGATCTGGGCCCTGCTCCGCTACGAGGCGCGGCGGCGCAACGCCGGGAGCGCGCCGGTCCAGCCGTACGACATGAGGCCGCCACCGGAGCCGACGCCGAGTCGCGTCGGACCCGGTGGCGTCACTCAGGGGCCGGAGCCCGACAGCGTCAGTAGCTGACCACTTACCGCGTTCCGCAGCATCGCCTCGACCGCGGGCCTCCTTCTGCGGTAGCCGTCGCAGCCCCCCATGGACATCACCTGGCGGTTACACATGCGTTTCCCTCACCACATGGGACGACAACTCGTCGCCTTCGCAGCCTGATTGGCACTCTGTATGTCGATTGTGGTGTGCGTCACGCGGTAGGAGAGTGGCCGCCTTCCCACCGGCTCCCCTGCCGCCAGCGTCGAGAGGACGTCCATGTCCCACAGTCCCAGCGGTGAAGTCAACCGACTCAAGGCCAACTCGGTCGGCTTGGTCGGGGTGGTGTTCATGGCCGTGGCCACCGCCGCACCGATCACGGCGATGACCGGAAACCTGCCGATCGCCGTCGGTTTCGGCAACGGTATCGGGGCCCCGGCCGGTTATCTCTTCGCCACCGTCGTCCTGACCGTCTTCGCTATCGGCTATGTGGCCATGGCCAAGCGGATCACCGCGGCCGGTGCCTTCTACGGATACATCTCGCACGGCCTGGGCCGGATCGCGGGGATGGCCTCCGGCATGCTTGCCGTCCTGGCCTACATCGTCTTCGAGGCGTCCATCGTCGGCGTCTTCTCGTACTTCGCCAAGACGACGGTGCACGACCAACTCGGCGTCGATCTCCCCTGGATCCTCTACGCGGCCGTCATGCTCTGCGTCACCGCCGGCCTGGCGCACTTCGACATCAACCTCACCGCCAAGGCGCTCGGCGTGATGCTGGTCGGGGAGATAGCCGTCCTGTTCGCCGTCGCGATCGCGGTACTGGTCGCGGGCGGCGGCCCGGACGGCATCCCGCTGGAACCGGTCAACCCGAAGAACGCCTTCACCGGCGCCTCCGCCGGCCTCGGTCTCTTCTTCGCCTTCTGGTCCTGGGTCGGATTCGAATCGACCGCCATGTACGGCGAGGAGTCCCGCGACCCCAAGCGGGTGATCCCGAAGGCCACCCTGATCTCAGTCGTCGGCGTCGGCCTTTTCTACATCTTCGTCTCCTGGATGACCATCGCCGGCAACGGCCTGTCCAAGTCCGTGGAGCTGTCCGCCTCCGCCAACCCCCTGGACCTGTTCTTCGCCCCCACGCAGCAGTTCATCGGCTCCTGGGCTGTCGACTCCTTCCAGTGGCTGCTCCTCACCGGGTCCTTCGCCTGTGGCATGGCCTTCCACCAGTGCGCCGCCCGCTACCTCTACGCGATCGGCCGCGAAGGCTTCCTCCACCCCGCGCTCGGACGCACCCACGCCCGGCACGGATCCCCCCACGTCGCCTCCCTCGTGCAGAGCGTCATCGCGATCGTTCTCGTCGCCTCGTTCTGGCTCACCGGCCAGGACCCCTACATCCACCTATACACGCTGCTCGCGATCCTCGGCACGATGGCGATCCTCATCGTCCAGACCCTCTGCTCCTTCGCCGTGATCGGCTACTTCCGCAAGAACCACCCCGAGGACCGGCACTGGTTCAAGACGTTCACCGCCCCCCTGCTCGGCGGGATCGCGATGAGCGCCGTCGTGGTCCTGCTGGTCGTCAACATGAAGACCGCGGCCGGGCTGGCCGCCGACTCCCTCGTCTTCACCCTCATCCCCTGGATCGTCGCCGTCGTCTTCCTCGGCGGCTTGACCCTCGGCCTCTACCTCAAGTTCAAGGCGCCCGAGCGATACGAGGTCATCGGCCGGATCGTCCTGGAAGACGCCACCGAACGCACCGACCCCAGCACCGAGAACGCCTCCCCCTCCGCCGCGAACGTCTGACACCCGAGGAGCCACCCACCATGGCCCGAACCTCCGTCATGCACGCCCTGAGGCAACTCGCCGCCGAACACGCCGCCGCCCGCAGGCTGGCCCTGCCCGCCGCCGACGTACGGGGCCTGAGTCGCCGCGCCCTACTGGAGCGTGCCACCGTCCTCGGCCTCGGCACCGCCCTGGCAGGCGCCGCCGCCGCCGTTCCGGCCCGGGCCGAGACCGCGCCGGACGGCACCAAGCCACCGATCGGCAGCCCGCGCGTCGCCGTCGTCGGCGCGGGCATCTCCGGCCTGACTGCGGCCCTCACCCTCAAAGACGCGGGCATCGCCTGCACCGTCCACGAGGCCAACCCCACACGCGCCGGTGGCCGCATGTGGACCCAGCGCGACCACTGGGCCTACGGCCAGACCTCCGAGATCGGAGGCGAGCTGATCGACACCAGCCACAAGAAGATCCTCGAACTCTGTCGCCGTTTCAACCTGCCCACCGAGGACTTCCTCGGAGGCGGACCCAACGGAGCCGAGGAAGTCCTCTGGTTCGACGGCGCCTACTACCCCCGTACCCAGGCCGACGAAGACTTCAAGGCCGTCTACCAGGCCCTGCGCCGCGACCTCCAAGACGCCGGCGAGGTCACCTGGAACTCCACCACACCCACTGGCACCGCCCTGGACAACATGTCCCTCTACCAGTGGATCGAGACCCGGGTCCCCGGCGGCCACACCTCCCGCCTCGGCCAGTTCATCGACGTCGCCTACAACGTCGAATACGGCGCCGACACGGTCGACCAGTCCGCCCTCGCTCTGGTCCTCCTCATGGGCTACCAGCCCAACCCCGGCCACTTCAACGTCTGGGGCCTGTCCAACGAGCGCTACCACATCACCGGCGGCAACGACCAGCTCCCCAAAGCCATCGCGCAGGCCCTGCCCGCAGGTTCTCTGCTGATGGGACGCGAACTCACCGCTGTCCGAGCCAACGCCGACGGGACGCAGACCCTCACGTTCAACGACTCCGGCACGATCCGCACCGTCACCGCCGACCACACCATCCTGTGCCTGCCCTTGCCCGTACTCCAGCGCATCGACCTCACCGCAGCCGGACTCGACCCCCTCATGAAGAACCTCCTGCGCGATGCCCGCATGGGCTATTGCACCAAGCTCAACATGCAGTTCACCAGCCGGCCCTGGCGCGGCACCGGCCCCTGGCCCGGCGTCTCCGCAGGCGACTGCTTCACCGACTCCGACGTCCAGCAGACCTGGGACACCACCAAACTCCAGCCCGGCAACGGCGGCATCCTGCTCCAGTACGGGGGAGGTAGCCTGGCCGGATCGCTCACCCCGGCAACCCCCTTCGCCACCGAGACCGACCCCTACGTACGCGCCCTCGCCACACGGATGCTCACGGGCATCGACAAGTTCTACCCCGGCACCAGGAACGCCTGGAACGGACGCGCCCAGATCTCGGCCTGGCACCGTAACCCCTACTCCCTCGGCGCCTACTCCTACTGGCCCACAGGCTACCTCCACCGCTACGCCCGCTACGAAGGCACCGCACAAGGCAACATCCACATCGGCGGCGAGCACTGCAGCTACGATTTCCAGGGCTTCATGGAAGGCGGAGCCACCGAAGGCGAACGCGCGGCCCGCGAGGTCATCACCGCGCTCACCTAGTACTGACCGGTTCGGCCTCGCGCCCGTCAGCATCGACTACAACGAACGGAAGGTCGGGCGCCGCCCCCGCGGCTACAGCCCGAGCTCGCCGTGGTCATCGCCGTGGTCGCGCTGAAGCGGCCCGCCGGTCGCCTCGGCACGGCCAACGGCTCGCTCGGGGCCACGGCTGCCGTGGTCGCGGGGCCGATCGCCATGGCCCTTGGCGGGCTGGTCGCGGCCACCGCCGACGGTGGACTCGGCACCGGCAACGGGCTGGGTGGGGCCTACGTGGCCCTTCTGCTGGGTCTGACCGGGACGGCCCTGGGCGGGCGGGCACTGACCCGCTCCCGCCGCCGTACCCGTTGAACCACAGCGGATACGTGTTCTGTCGCGGTCATGGCCCGCGGGCGGTCACCGCGCGACGTACCGCGTAGGCAGCGGCGCCGGCGGTCAGGTCTTGCGGGCGTACGAGGGGGGACAGCGGCCGCCACCAACACCTGTCGAGCGGCCCGGCCGGCTTCCACCCACCGCT
>NZ_JANFAK020000168.1 GCF_024721315.2 Streptomyces sp. Isolate_45 | reverse complement strand
GGGGGGGGGGGGGGGGGGGGGGGGGGGGGGGGGGGGCCGGCCCCCCCCCCCCCCCCCCCCCCCCCCCCCCCCCCCCCCCCCCCCCCCCCCCCCCCCCCCCCCCCCCCCGGCGACGGGTCCGGAGGTCGTCGTGGTCACCGGGTCCACCTCGGTCGGTGTCACCGACCAACTGCGCGAGTTCCTGCGGGACGTCGGTGCGCGGATGGTCGTCGACACCGTGGCCTGCCGGCCGGGACACCCGCAGTTGTTGGCCGGCCTCGCCGACGGACGCTGGGTCGTGGGCCTGCCGGGAAACCCGTACGCGGCTCTCGTCGCGGCCCACACCCTCCTCGCGCCGCTGATCGCCGGCCTGTCGGGCCGCGGCCTGCCTCCGCTGCCGCGGGTCGCGGTGAGCGGGGACGTACGGCCCGCTCCCGGTGTGGCGCGGCTGGTACCCGTCGCCTGGGAGGG
Source organism: Streptomyces sp. Isolate_45 (assembly GCF_024721315.2). GTDB lineage: Bacteria > Actinomycetota > Actinomycetes > Streptomycetales > Streptomycetaceae > Streptomyces. The sequence continues at coordinate 16,376 of NZ_JANFAK020000168.1, read as the reverse complement.
GGCCGGGGCCCGGGTCGTCGGCGGTCACCGGGCCGCCTTCCTCCGCGGGGCGGCCGTGGGCGACGCCCTGGCCGTGATCGGCGACGGATGGGTGGACGGCGCACCGGCGCCGTTGCTGCTCCTGAACGGATGAGCCCGCACCGCGGAGTCCATGGGGCGACCGGCTTTGCTATGGGCCTGGTTGCCCGGTGAGGGGTGGACGTTCCGCGGCCCTCCCCGTTCGGCGGGGTTGGGACGCCGGTCGACCTCGTGACGATCACCGGCCGCGCGCCTGTGGAAGCCGGCAGCTCACCGCACTCCGCCGCCAAGCGGGACGTCCGGACGCGCGCCCCGCACGAAGGAGTGCGAAGTGGTCCGAGTGGACCCGGAGTTCCCTCGGGGTGTGGTGGCGGCGCACCGCTCACCCGACGCGCGACCACACGCCGAACCGAGAACTTAGGGTAGCCTTACTTCGGGGGTGGCTCGGTGTGGAGAGCCTGGCCCGTCCGCGACCAAGGGACGGGGCCGTGGTCCCCGGTGAGTCCCGGACCGGCCGGGCGCTCCAGTGCTGTGGAGGTGGGCCCGTGGCCACAACCGCTCTGCTCGGCGATCCCGTCGCGGGTCGGACGCCCGCGACCGTGGTGGACGACGACTTCATCGCGGGGGGCGGCCATCCCCTGCACGTCCACGACTTCCACCAGTTCCTCTACGTGCCCATGGGCCGCATCGAGGTGACCATCGACCGGCAGGAGCACCAGCTCGACCCGTCGGTCGCCCTCTGGATCCCCGCCGGGGTGTGGCACAGCGCCCGCTTCGAACCGGACTCCCTCATCGTCGTCGAGGCATTCGACCCGGAGGCGCACCACCTGCCCTACTCCGGGCCCGCCGTCATCAACGTCACGGGCACCCAACGGACGCTGCTGCTGGCCCGGATGCGCAGCTCCGAGCCCGTCCCGAACGATCCGGCCGTCTTCGCGGCACTGAGCGGGGGACATCCGGACTCCCTGCCCCTGCCCCAGCCCGTCGGCCGAGCCGCCGTCGCCGTCGCCCGGGAACTGGCCCGCCGACCCGACGACCCGCGCACCGCCACCGAATGGGCGCGGGACTGCTACACGAGCTCGACCAGCCTGCGCCGCTCCTTCCGGGACGAGACCGGCCTCGCCTTCTCCGAGTGGCGGACCCGGCTGCGACTGAACCATTCGCTGGAACTGCTGGACCAGGGGCTCCTGGTGGGAACCGTCGCCACCCGGGTGGGCTTCACCAGCGTCAACGGCTACATAGCCGCCTTCCGCCGCTACTTCGGCGAGACACCGGGCTCCTACACCCGCCAATCCTCCTGAAGGGTGTGGGCAATGGCGCGGTCCGGCCGACCCCCGTACGGCAAGACCGTCGCCATCCACCTCACCGGACCCCCGTGGCGCCGTCCTCTTCCGCAGGCGGCGCCCTGATCCGAACGACCACCACGCTAGGACCGTGAACGTCCCGCGGGCGAGGGCCGCACGCGCCGGCCGGAGGACCGCGCGCGCCACGGGGGACGGTCCACGCCACGAAGGGGACACCGGACGCCGTCCCCCGGCGTGAACCGGTCGGATCAAGCCGGCCTGTGCTCAGCCCCCGTGGTCTCACACGCACATCACGGGACGACCTCGTCCGCCCTCACCCGACTGAACGTCAAAGCGGCACGGACGGTCGGCGTACCCCGGCCCACCTACGCGCACCTGCTGGGCCTGGCGGCCAGGAGGATCAGCAACCCGAAGGCCATGACGGCCGTCACCGTGCGCATGGTGTTGAACAGTTCCCAGCGCCCCAGGACCTCCGCGTGATCGGCCGGGGCCGAGGTGAGCGCCCATTGCTTGATCCGGCCGTTGATCGGTACGTTGCCGAGCCGGGTGATCAGGAAGGACGCGACGGTCAACAGGCCTGCCGCACCCGCGACCAGTCGGGCCCGGCCGCGGGTCAGGACGGCGAGCCCGAGGGAGCCCAGTGCCGACACGGCCATCGCAGCCTGCATGGTGATGCCGTTCATCCTCATCAACTCGGCGTGGAACGACAGCCGCATGTCGAGCGGCACCGCACGGAACGTGGGCACGAGGTTGGCCGCACCGTAGCCGAACGCGCCGGCGAGGAGGCCGGTGGCCAGCAGGGCGAGCGCGTGGACGAGTCTGATGCGCATGTCGGGGGTCTCCGGGTGTGGTGGTCCTGGGGTGCGGCTGTTCCGCTCCCGGATGGTTCGACGAAGTACCGCCCCGGAGTGTGAGGTCGGCGCCCCACCGAGTGCCCCACCGCGTGCGTCGCGGACCCGCGCCGCGGGGACACGGCGAAGACCCCCGGCGCGGTGGGAGCTGCCCGGGAACCCACCGCGCCGGAGGTCTTCGTGTGCCACCGGCCGCCCGGCCGGTCGTCACCAGGCCGCGGAGACCCCGTCGGCCGTGGTCACGTACGCGCAGCGGCCCGCGGCCCACTCCAGGGCCATCCGGTGCTCCGCGGCCGAGAAGTCCGCGACCGCGTCGGCCACCACGAACGCCTGGACGTCCTGCATCCAGGCGTCGCAGGCCGTCATCATGACGCCGATGTGCGCGTACACCCCGGTGATCACCAGCTGGTCCCGGCCGAGGGCGCGCATGCGCTCCAGCAGGTCGGTACGGACGAACGCGCTGTACTTCCACTTCGTCAGCACCGTGTCCCCGGGACCGGGGGCGACGGCCGGGACGATGGCCTCCGCCTCGGGGTCGGCGGGCAGGCCGGGGCCCCAGAAGTCCTGCTGGAGGCCCCGCTCCTGCGGGCTCTGGCCACCCGGCTGGGCGGTGTAGAACACCGGGACGCCGGCCCGGGCGGCCTCCTCGCGCAACCGGGACACCTGCCGGAGCAGTCCGGTGACGGGCTCCTGGGTGGTGTCGTAGGCGGACATGAAGTAGTTCTGCAGGTCGTGGACCAGCAGGACCGAACGCCGCGGGTCGGGCTTCCAGTCCACCCGGTTCGCGGGCAGCTCGGCGGCGGTGGGCATCGGGTAGGGGGTGACGGCGGGCAGGGCCATGGGAGTTCCGATCGGGGTGCGGGGTGCGGGGTGCGGGTGTTCGGGTGTGCTGGGGCGCGGGCGGGTCAGGATCCGGCGGGTGTGCCGGTGCGGAGGTCCTTCTTGGAGATCTTGCCGACGCCCGTCGTGGGGAAGGCGCTGACGAACACGACCCGGTCGGGCACCTTGTACGCCGCCAGCCCGCGTTCCCGTACGAAGCGGCGCAGCGCGGTGCCAGTGACGGGTTCGGCGCCGGCGCGCGGGATCACGTACGCACAGGTCCGCTCGCCCAGGTAGGGGTCGGGTTCGGCGACCACGTTGGCGTCGTGCACGGCCGGGTGGGCGAGGAGGTGGTTCTCCACCTCCTCCGCGGCGATCTTCTCCCCGCCCCGGTTGATCTGGTCCTTGGCCCGGCCCTCGACGACCAGGTGGCCGGTCGGGGTGGCTCGCACGAGGTCGCCCGTACGGTAGAAACCGTCGGCGGTGAACGAACGGGCGTTGTGTTCGGGGGCGTTCCAGTAGCCGCGGATCGTGTACGGGCCGCGCGTCAGCAGGTGGCCGACGTCGCCCTCCGGGACGGGACGGTCCTCGTCGTCGACGATCAGGATCTCGTCGTCCGGGGAGATGGGCCGGCCCTGGGTGGTGACGATCACCTCCTCGGGATCGTCGAGCCGGGTGTAGTTCACCAGGCCCTCCGCCATGCCGAACACCTGCTGGAGGGTGCAGCCGAGGGCCGGCCGCACCCGGCGCGCCGCCTCCTCGCTGAACTTGGCGCCGCCGACGAGGAGCACCTCCAGGGTGCTCAGGTCGTGAGCGGTGCGTCCGGCCGCGTCCGTCCACACCAGGGCCAGCGGCGGTACGAGGCCGGTGATGGTGACCCCCTCCGCCTCGATGAGGGGGAACGCCACGTCGGGCACGGGCTGCGGGGCGAGCACCACGCGACCGCCCGCGTACAGCGCGCCCAGCGAACCCGGCGAGGAGAGCGGGAAGTTGTGGGCTGCGGGCAGGGCCACGAGGTAGACGGAGTCCGCGTCGACCCCGCAGAGCTCGTTGGAGCCGCGCAGGGAGTAGATGTAGTCGTCGTGCGTGCGCGGGATCAGCTTGGGAACCCCCGTGCTGCCCCCCGACAACTGGAGGAACGCGAGGTCCTGCGGGCCCGGCCGGTGCGCCGGGAAGTCCGGACCCGGCTCCTCGGGCACATCGGCCAGCGCGGTGAACGCCCCCGGCTCCCCGTCGGCGACGAACACGTGACGCAGCCGCGGCGCGTCCTCGCGCACCTCGGCGGCCAGCTCGCGGTGGTCGAAGCCGGCGTGCACGGAGGGGATCACGTAGGCGACGGCCCCGGTGAAGGAACAGAAGTAGCCGATCTCGGACCGGCGGTGGGCGGGCAGGGCGAAGACGGGCAACGCCCCGAGGCGGAACAGCGCGAAGACGACCTCGAAGAACTCGGCGGTGTTGGGGAGCTGGACCACGACCTTGTCCCCGGCGCCGATGCCGCGCGCCGCGAACCCGGCGGCCATCCGGTGGGCCCGCGCGTCCAGTTCGCCGTACGTCCAGGCCCGCCGGCCACCGTCGGGGCCGCCCTGCGGATCGACGACCGCGATCCGTTCGGGGTGCGCGGCGGCGCGTTCGGCGAGCATGCCGCCGAAGGTCTCGCCGCGCCACCAGCCCGCCGCCCGGTACCGCTCGGCGAACCCGGCGGGCCACCCCGGTGCCTCGGATGCTTCGGCGGCTTCGGTCGCCCCGGCTGCTTCGGTGCTCACAGCGCGACCCCCACGGCCTGAAGGAACGTACGGAACTTCGCCGCGGTCTCCGCGGTCTCCTCCTCGGGCCGCGAATCGGCGACGATCCCCGCCCCGGCGTACAGCCGCAGCCGCCCGCCGCCGCCCGGACCACCGGCCTCCTCCGCCTCCGCGCAACGGATGGTGACGACCCACTCCCCGTCACCGGCGGCGTCCTGCCAGCCGACCATGCCGGTGAAGAACCCGCGGTCGAACTGCTCGGTCTCACCGATGACCCGGCGCGCGACGTCGGTCGGGGTACCGCAGACGGCCGGGGTGGGGTGGAGGGCGGCGGCCAGCTCCAACGCGGTCAGGTCCGGGCGTGCCACGGTGGCGGTGATGGTGGTGGAGAGGTGCCACATGGTCGCGGTGCGGATCAGGGTGGGCCGCTCGGGCACCACCAGGTCGCTCGTGTACGGGGCCAGCGCCCGGCGCATGGCGTCGACCACGACGGCGTGCTCGTGCAGGTCCTTCGCGGACCGCAGCAGGGCCGCTGCCCGGCTGACGTCCTCCGCCAGGTCGGCGCTGCGCGGCGTGGATCCGGCCAACGGATTGGCGACGAGGCGTTCCCCGCGACGGGACACGAGGAGCTCGGGGCTGGCCCCGACGAGGGTGCGGCCGGCGCCGGTCGGCAGGGCGAAGTTGTAGGCGCCGGGGTCGCGGCGGGCCAGCCGTTGGAGCATCGCGGGCAGGTCGAGCGGCGCGTCGGAGGCCAGCTCCAGGGAGCGGGCGAGGACCACCTTGTCGAACTCGCCGGCGCGCATCCGCCGCACGGCGTCCTCGACGCCCCGGCCGTACACCTCGGGCTCCGGTACGGGGGTGACCGTCCACCGGGCGCCGGACGCGGGCTCGGGCGGCAGGGCGATGAGCGGGTCGGCGGCGAGCGGCGGTCCCTCGGACACGGACCGCGGTACGACCAGGGCGGCGGGCGCGTCCGGTGCGAAGGGGATGCTGCCCATCACCAGGGGGCGGACGTGGCCGCTGCCCGCGGCCCGGGCCACGGCGGAGCGGACCCGCTCCGGCAGGGGCCGCCCGTCGTCGGGCACCTCGGCGTGCACGCCCTCGGCGAGGAGAGTGCGGGTCGGGGTGGCGAGGAAGCGCTGTCCGGGCCGGTAGGCGTCGAGAAGGTTGGTGGCGGCGCCCACCGAGGGGTGGGCGGGAACGCCGGCTGCGGTGGGGCTGGCGGTTGGGTGGACCGTCGGCACGGTGACTCCTGTTCGGGGAAGGGTGGTGAGGGGCCCGGGGGTCGGCCGGTGCGCGGTGTGCGCGGGCCGGCCGGCGGTGACGGGAAGGGGGCGTGTCGGGACGTCGGGGGGCGGTGCGTCGTGTCGGCGGGACGCGGACGGTCGGCGCGGCCGGCGGTCAGCGCAGGGTGGCGCCGCCGTCGACGTAGAGGTCCTGCATGGTGATGTGCCGGGCCAGGTCGGAGCAGAGGAAGGCGACCGAGTCGGCGATGTCCTGGGGGTCGGCGATCCGCCCGAGCGGGATGCCGGTGCGGTAGCTGGCGAGGTCCCCCTCGATGACCCGCCGGGGGGCGTCCGCGTCGGTCCACAGGGCGCGTTGCATCGGGGTGTCGGTGGAGCCGGGGCAGACCGAGTTGCACCGCACGCCGCTGCCGGCGTACTCCAGCCCCACGCACTTCGTGAACATCACGGAGGCCGCCTTGGAAGCGGCGTACGCGGCCATGTGGGAGCGCGGGATGCCGGCGGCGTTGGAGGCGACGGTGACGATGCTGCCGCCGCCGCGCCCGGCCATGGAGGCGACGAGGGCCCGGGTGGTGTGGAAGACGCCGGTGGCGTTCACCGCGAAGGTGCGGGCCCAGTCCTCGTCGGTCAGTTCGGCGGCGGGCGCGGTGCGCAGTATCCCGGCGACGTTGACCAGGATGTCCACCGGTCCGAGTTCCCGCTCGACCCGGGCGACGGTCAGGTCGACCGCCGTGCGGTCGGTGACGTCCAGCGGGTACGCGTGCACGCGGCCCGTACCCTCCCCGCCGGGGGTCCGCGCCTGCCGGGCGGTGTCGTCCGCGAGTTCCTCGATGCCGTCGGTGAGCAGGTCCGTCGCGGCGACCTCGGCGCCGAGGCCGGCCAGGGTGCGGGCGACGGCCTCGCCGATGCCCCGCGCGGCGCCGGTGACCAGCGCGATCCGCCCGTCGAGCCGGGACCGGCCGGTCGGTGTGGCAGCGGACATGGATCCATCCTCCTGTGACGAGATGAAGCGGAAGGTTGAGGGGGCGGGGACGGGAAGTCCCGTCCCCGCCCGCGGGGGCCGGCCGTCCGAGCAGGCCGGCCGGACCCCGCGGGCGAGGGGGCGTTACGCGGGCCGGGCGCCGTTCAGCGCCCGCGCCACGAGCGGACCGATCCGGTCCAGGGCCGTGGGCGACATCAGCTCGTCGTGCTCGCAGTCCAGGACGTGCTCGTCGATGCGCCCGTCCAGGTAGGGCGGCCACACCCGGCCCGGCGCCTCGGCGGCCGGAGTGCTGCGGCCCGCCGTGACGAACAGGACGTCACCGCGGTAGCGCCGCGTACGGCTGCGCGACAGCAGCCGTACGCAGTGCATGTTGGTGGCGACGATCGAGTCGAGCAGCGCCTCGTCGAAGCCGGCCAGCAGGCCCTGGCTGTCGCGGATCGCCCGGATGGCCTCGGACCGGTCCGGTGCGGAGCCGTCGGCTCCCCCTGCCGCTTCCGGTGACACGCCGGCCACCGACAGCAGGAAGCCGCTCTCCTCCCGCTCCAGCCGCTGCTGCCAGCCGGGCTCGTCGACGTACGCCCAGTCGTCGGTCTCCGGCGGGTACGCGTCGAGCAGCCCGAGGAAGGCGACCTCCTCCCCGCGTTCCTGGAGCAGCGCGGCGAGCGTCTGCGCCACCGTCCCGCCGAAGGAGTACCCCAGGAAGTGGTACGGGCCCTGCGGCTGCACCGTCCTGATCTCCGCCAGGTACAGCTCGGCCAGCCCGGCCACGTCCGTGACGTCCGGCAGCGAGCCCGACAGACCGGGCGACTGCAGGCCGTACACCGGCCGGTCCGCGTCCAGGTGACGCAGCAGACCGGTGTACTGCCAGCTGAACCCGGAGGCCGGGTGGAAGCAGAACAGCGGTGCGGCGGTGCCGCGTTCGCGCAGCGGCATCAGGACCCGCAGCGCGTCCCGGCGGGCGTCGTCACCGATGCGGGAGGCGATGTCCGCCACCGTCGGGGCGGACATGACCGTGGCCACCTGGATCGGGATGCCGAGCTCCGCGCGGATCCGGCCGACGAGCCGCATCGCCAGCAGCGAATGCCCGCCCAGCTCGAAGAAGTTGTCCTCCGCGCCGACCCGCTCCAGGCCCAGCACCTCCGCGAACGCGGCGGCGATCAGCTCCTCCCGGGCGTCCTTGGGCGGACGGCCGCCGCCGTCCCCGAAGTCCGGTGCGGGCAGCGCGGCCCGGTCGACCTTGCCGTTCACGGTCAGCGGCAGCGCCGCCAGCTCGACGAAGGCCGACGGGACCATGAACTCCGGCAGACAAGCCGACAGTTCGGCCCGCAGCCGGGCCGGGTCCGTCGATCCCGACGCGGTGGGCACCGTATAGGCGACCAGGCGCTTCACCCCGGCCGCCCCCGTGTGGACGGCGACGGCCGCGGCGGACACGCCCGGCAGGTCCGACACCGCCGACTCGATCTCGCCGAGCTCGATCCGGAAGCCCCGGATCTTCACCTGGTCGTCGGCCCGGCCCAGGTAGTCGAGCCGGTCGTCGGGCCGTCGGCGCACCAGGTCGCCGGTCCGGTACATGAGCGTGCCCGGCTCGCCGAACGGGTCGGCGACGAACCGCTCGGCCGTCAGCGCCGGCCGTCCGAAGTACCCGCGGGCCAGCCCGGCACCCGCCAGGTACAGCTCGCCGGACACCCCGGCCGGGACCGGGCGCAGCGCACCGTCCAGCACGTAGGCGCGGGTGTTGTGGATCGGGCTGCCCACGCACGAGGAGTCGCTGTCGGCGACGTCCGCGCCGAGCGCGTTGATCGTGTACTCGGTGGGACCGTACAGGTTGTAGCCCATGGTGCCCTCGGTGCGCCGGAGCAGGGCCCACAGCGAATCGGGCACCGCCTCACCGCCCAGCAGGAACAGCGCCGGCCGGTGCCGGTCCGCGTCCAGCAGACCGGCCTCGATCAGCTGCTGCCCGTACGACGGGGTCACGTTCACCACGTCGATGCCCACCCGGTCGTAGTGCGCCGTCAGCGCCGCCGGGTCCAGCCGGAGCTCCTCGCCGATCACGTGCACCTCGTGCCCGTCGACCAGCCAGAAGAACTCCTCCCACGACATGTCGAAGGCGAACGACACGGTGTGCGCCACCCTCATCCGACGCGTCCCCGCGAGCCCGGCGGCCGGCGAGAAGATCCGCTCCCGGTGGTTGAGCAACATGTTCGTCAGACCCGCGTAGGGCACCACGACACCCTTGGGGCGACCCGTGGAACCGGAGGTGTAGATGACGTACGCCGGATGCCTGCCGTCCCTGCGGCCCGTCAGCTCCGCCTCGGACAGTCCGGCGGGGGACAGCGCGGCCAGCTCGGCCACGACCGCGGGGTCGTCCAGCGCCAGGGCGGGCACCCCTGCCACGACCGGGACCCGGTCCGCCACCGGAGCCGTCGTCAGCAGGCACAGCGGACCCGCGTCGGCGACCATCGTCGCCAGCCGGTCCACCGGGTGGTCGAGGTCCAGCGGCAGGTACGCCGCCCCCGTCTTCAGTACGGCGAACAGCGCGACGACGAAGTCCGCCGAGCGGGGCAGCCCCAGGGCCACCACCCGCTCCGGCCCGGCCCCCCGCGCCACCAGGGCGCGCGCCAGCCGGTTGGCCCGCCCGTCGAGCTCCGCGTACGTCAGCCGCTCGTCCTCGAAGACCAGCGCCGTCTCCTGCGGGGTGCGCGCCGCCTGCTCCGCGAACAGGTCGATCACGGTGGTGTCCGGCACCGGACGGCCCGACTCGTCACCCCGGGCCAGTTCGGCGGCCCGCTCCTGCGGCGTCAGCGTGGCGAGCCGGCCCACCGGCAGCGCCCCGCCGTCGGCCAACTGGCCCACGAGCAGGCCGAGCCGCCCGGCGAGGCCGCGCGCGGTCCCCTCGTCGTACAGGTCGGGGCGGTAGGCCAGGGTCAGTTCCAGCGACCGGCCCGGAGTGACCGCCAGGGTCAGCGGATAGTGGGTGCCGTCCACACTGTGCGTCCAGCCGATCTGGTGCTCCTCGACGGCCGCCTCGCGGGCCGCGTCGTCCAGCGGCGTGTTCCGGAACACGTACAGGGTGTCGAAGAGCTGCCCGATGCCCGTGTCCCGCTGCACCGGACCCAGCCCCACGTAGTGGTGCGGCAACAGCGCGGCGTGCTCGCCCTGCACCCGCACCAGCAGGTCCCGCAGCCGCTCGCCCGGCCGCAGCGCCACCCGGAACGGCAGCGTGTTCATGAACATGCCGATCATGCGGTCCACTCCCGGCAGGTCCGCCGGGCGGCCCGAGACGGTGGCGCCGAACACCACGTCGTCGCGGCCCGTCATCCCGGAGAGCGCCATCGCCCAGGCCGTGCTCAGCACCGTGTTGAGGGTGACCCCGGCGCCCCGGGCGAAGGCCCGCAACCGGTCGCTGGTCGCCTCGTCCAGGGACAGGTCCACGACCTCCGCCGTCACCGGCGTCCGCGCCGGGTCGGCGGGCGCCACGAGGGTGCCCTGCTCCAGACCCGACAGGTGCGCCCGCCACGCCCCCACCGAGGCGTCCGTGTCCACGGCCGCCAGCCACCGCAGGTACTCCCGGTACGGGGTCACCGGCGCGGCCTCGGCCACCGCCGCGCCCCGCGCGCCGTACAGCGCGAACAACTCCTCGAAGAACAGCGACTCCGACCAGCCGTCCGTCAGGATGTGGTGCTGCGTCACGCACAGCATCCACCGGTCCGGCGCGAACCGCAGCAGCGTCACCCGCATCAGCGGCGGCGCCGCCAGGTCGAACCGGGTGGCCGCGTCGGCCAGGGAGAACTCGCGCAGCGCCGCGTCCTGCCCGTCCCGGTCCAGCCCGCCGTGGTCCACGACCTCCCAGGGCAGCTCCCACTCCCCGGGCACCACCTGGACGGGACCCGACAGGCCCTCGTGCCAGAAGCCGGACCGCAGGTGCGGATGGCGTCCCAGCATCGTCTCGAACGCGGTCCGCAACGCCCCCTCGTCGACCGCGTGCCGCAGCTCGACGAAGTTCTGCATCAGGTACACGTCCAGCGCGTGGTCGTCGTACACCGCGTGGAAGTACAGGCCCTCCTGGAGCGGGGCGAGCGGCAGCACCTCCTCGCCCGACGGGAACACCCCGTCGAGCACGGCACGCTGCTGCGTGGTCAGCTCCACCAGCGGACCGTCCGCGGCCGGCAGCACCACCGCCGGCTGCCCGGCGGTCCCCGCCGAACCCGCCAGCCGGGCCGGCGTACGGTGCTCGAACACGTCCCGGGGGGTCAGGACCAGGCCCTCCTTGCGGGCCCGCGCCACCAGCCGGATCGAGACGATGCTGTCACCGCCCAACGCGAAGAAGTCGTCGTCCACCCCGGCCGTTTCCAGCCCCAGGACCTCCGCGAACACCGCGCACAACCGCTCCTCGGCGGGCGTGCGCGGCGCCCGCGACAGGGCCGCGCCGCCGAGCGCCGGGGCGGGCAGCGCCGCCCGGTCCAGTTTGCCGCTGACGTTCACCGGCAGGGCCTCCAGGACCACCACCGCCGCCGGCACCAGGTAGTCCGGCAGGCGAGCCGCCAGCCGCTCCCGCGCCTCCACCGGGTCGACGTCACCGGTGACGTAACCCACCAGGCGCTTCACCCCCGGCGTGTCCTCCCGGACCACGGCCGCCGCACCCGCCACCCCGTCCAGGGCGCTCAGCTCGGCCTCCACCTCACCCAGCTCGATGCGGAACCCGCGGATCTTGACCTGGTCGTCGGCCCGGCCGAGGAACTCCAGCTCCCCGTCGGGCCGCAACCGCACCAGGTCGCCCGTCCGGTACATCCGGCTGCCGGCAGGCCCGTACGGATCGGCCGTGAACCGCTCAGAGGTCAACGCCGGTCTGCCCAGGTAGCCGCGGGCGATGCCGTGACCGGCCAGGTACAGCTCACCGGGGGTGCCCGCCGGGACCGGCCGCAGCGCCCCGTCGAGGACGTACGCCGCGGTATTGCCGATGGGCCGCCCCACCACCGCCGTGTCCGACACCGACAGGTCGGCGGCGAGGGCGTCCACCGTGTACTCGGTGGGCCCGTACAGGTTGACGGACATCACCCCGGGCGCCGACCGCACCTCGCTCCACACCGACTCCGGTACCGCCTCGCCGCCCAGCAGCAGCAGACCCGGCCGGTGGTGTGCCGCGGCGAGCAGCCCCCACTCCAGCAGTGCCTGCGCGTGGGTCGGCGTCACGTCCATGGCGTCGATCCGCTGCTCGCGGACGTACCCGACGGTGAACTCGGCGTCCCTACGGCCCACTTCGTCAAGGATGTGCAGCTCGTGCCCCGCGATCAGCCAGAACAGCTGCTCCCAGGACGTGTCGAAGCTGAACGAGGCGGTGTGCAGGGCGCGCAGCCGCCGCCCGCCCGCCGCCGCGACGACCGGCCCCAGGATGTCGGCCAGGTGGTTCGCGTACAGGTTCGACAGACCGCCGTGGGTCAGCACCACACCCTTGGGCACACCCGTCGAACCCGAGGTGTAGATCACGTACGCCGGGTGCGCCGCGTCCACCGCGACAACGGGGAAGTCCGGTGCGTACGAGGCCAGTTCCCGTTCGGTGTCCGGCGCGTCGAGCACGATCCGGGCCGGCCCGGAGCCGTCGGGCAGCAGCCCCGTCGCGTCCCCGGTCGTCACCACGCACAGCGGACGCGCGTCGCCGAGCATCAGCGCGAGCCGGTCCGCCGGGTAGTCCAGGTCCAGCGGCAGGTACGCCGCCCCCGCCCGCAGCACCGCGAGGACGGCCACGGCCGAGTCCACCGACCGGGGCACGGCCAGTGCCACCACCGTGTCGGGCCCCGCTCCCCGCGCGGCGAGCAGCGCGGCCAGCCGGCCGGCCCGCTCGTCGAGCTCGGCGAACGTCAGCCGCCGCTCCCCGGCGACGACCGCACAGGCGTCCGGCGTGGCCGCGGCCTGCTCCGCGAACCGGTCGGCGACCGTTCCCGCGGGCACGTCGCGCACGGCGCCGTGCCAACCCGCCACCAGCTCGGCCCGTTCGGCGGGCGTCAGCAGTTCCAGGGAGCCGATCGGCAGTTCCGGATCGGCCGCGAGCTGCTCCAACAGGTCGGCGAACCGTTCGGCGACGACGGTCACGGCGCGGCCGGTGAGCAGGTCGGGCCGGTACTCCAGGGCCAGTTCGGCCCGCTCGTCCAGGGACACCGCCAGCGTCAGCGGGTAGTGGGTGCCGTCGCGGGCCTCGACGCCCGTCACCCGCACGCCGTCGGAGAGCGCGGGCCGGGCCGCCGGATCCACCGGGTAGTTCTCGATGACGACCAGCGTGTCGAACAGCTCGCCACCACCGGCCTGCTTCTGGATCAGCCGCAGTCCCAGGTGGTGGTGGGCCAGCAGCCCGTTCTGCTCGTCCCGGAACCGGCGCAGCACCTGAGCGACGCTCTCCCCGGGCCGCGCCGCGAGACGTACCGGGACGGTGGTGATGAACAGCCCCACCATCGACTCGACGCCCGGTATCTCCTCCGGCCGGCCGGCGACCGTCAGTCCGAACACCACGTCCTGACGCCCCGTGAGCGAACCGAGCAACAGCCCCCACGCCGCCTGGATCACGGTGCTCGGCGTGGTGCCCAGCCTCCGTGCCGTCGCCGTCAGCCGCGCCGTCGCCGCCTCGCTCAGCTCCAGCCGGTGCACGCCCGGCCGCACGGCCGTCCGCGCCGGGTCGGCCGGCGCCACCAGAGTCGCCCCGTCCACCCCCGTCAGCGCCGAGCGCCAGGCGGCCTCGGCGGCGCCGGTGTCCTGCTGCTTGAGCCACTTCAGGTAGTCGCGGTACGGACGTACGGGAGCCGGCCCGGCCGGGTCGCCGCCGCGGTCGTACAGCGCGAGCAGATCGGCCACCAGCAGCGGCATCGACCAGCCGTCGACCAGGATGTGGTGGACGGTGATCACCAGCCGGTGGTCGTCCTGCCCCAGCCGGGCCAGTGTCAGGCGCAGTAGCGGCGGCTTGTGCAGTTCGAACCGGCGCGCCAACTCGGCCCGCTCGATCCGACGCACCGCCGACGGCGACGGGTCGTCCGAGAGGTCGACCCGGTCCAGGGCGAAGGTCACCTCGGCCGGGACGAACTGCACCGGCTGCGGGACGCCCTCGTACCAGAACCCGGCACGCAGGTTCGGGTGCCGGCGCAGCAACGCCGTCGCCGCCCGCTCCAACCGGTCCGCGTCGACCGGTCCGCCCAGCGACACCGACACCTGCACGGTGTACACGTCCGGGGCGCTGCGGTCGTACACGGAATGGAACAGCATGCCCTGCTGCAAGGGGGACAGCGGAAGCATGTCCTCGATCCGAGCCTGCGTCACTGCTGGGCCCTCCACATTTCTTCGAGCATGTCGATCTGGTCCTGGTCGAGTTCGACCAGGTCGAGGTCCGAGGGGGTGTGCCCCCCGGTGGTGCCGCCGGATGCCCAGGCGGCGAGGGTGTCGAGGGCGGCCAGCCAGCGGTCGGCGATCAGTGCGACGGTCTCCTCGGGCAGGGCCTCACCGGCCCTGACGAACACGGCGGCCAGTTCCGGGCCGTCCGTCCCGTCGACGATCTCGACGTTGATCTCCAGCGCGTGCGACAGCGGCAGCTCCGGGTGCGGCCGGCCCGACAGGGCCTCCGCCTCCGCGGCCGGGCCCCACGCGGAAGGGTCCGCGCCGGTCTGCCGGCCGAGGTAGTTCCACAGGACCTCGGCGTTGCCCGTACCGGCGAACAGCGCGGCGGTCGCCGGGTTGCCGTACCGCAGCAGGCCGGCGCCGATGCCCCCGTCGGGCACCTCGCGCAGGAGTTCCTTGACCTCCTTCAGGGCGGCCCCGGCGTCCTCCCGTCCGTCCAGCACGGCCGCCGGATCGTACGAGGAGGCCGCCAGCCGCACCGGGTGGATGCTGGTCAGCCAGCCGACGGTACGGGTGAGGTCGGCGCCCGGCAGCAACTCCTGCTCCCGGCCGTGCCCCTCCAGGTCGACGGTGAACCCCCGCCCCCCGGACCGCCCGTGCCGGGCCGCCCACTCGCCGACGGACAGCGACAACGCCGTCAGCAGGGTGTCTCCGACCGTCCCGTGGAAGGCCGACGGCACGGCCTGCAGCAGCGGCGCCGTCCGCTCCGCCGACAGGCGCACCGTCAGCGCGCGGGCGGTCGCCGCCGTGTCCCGGGCCGGATCCAGCGGACGCCCGGCGAGCAGCGGCCCGCCCGGCGCGGCCGCCAGCCAGCGGTCGATCTCGGCGGTGCGGCGGGGGTGCTGCGCCTCGGCCAGCAGGTGGGTGGTCCACGTCCGCAGCGAAGTCCCGACGGGCTCCAGTACCGGTGCCCCGCCCGCGACGGCCTGCTCGTACGCCGACCGGAGGTCGGGCAGCAGGATCTGCCAGGACACCTCGTCCACCGCCAGGTGGTGCGCGGCGATCAGCAGCCGTCCGGCGGCGCCGGGACCCCGGTCGAGGTGCACGGCCCGCACCAGCGTCCCGGCCACCGGGTCGAGGAGACCCGACAGCCGAGCCGACTCCTCGGCGACCAGCTCGCGCAGCTCGGCGTCCCCGGCGGCTGACGCGTCGACGCGTTCCATGACGGCCGACGCCGCCACCTCGCCCACGGGCCGGACCTCCGCACTCCACACCCCCGGACGGGGCACGGTCAGGAGCTGCCGCAGCCCGTCGTGGTGGTCCAGTACGCACTGCAACGCGGTCGCCAGGTGCGCGTGCTCCACCCCGGCGGGCAGCAGCACCAGCCGGGCCTGCCCGAACGAGGCGAACGGACCGCCGCGCGCGGCGAGCCACTGCGCGACCGGCGGCAGCGGCAACGGTCCCGGGCCCCCGTCCGAGGCCCGCGCCGGGGCCGGCGCCGCGTCGGCGCGCCACGTCGCGACGGCGGCGAGAGCGGCGGGCGTCGGGTGCTGGAAGATCTGCCGGGCGGACACCGTCAGACCCGCCTTGCGGGCCAGGCCCACCAGCCGGATGGAGACGATGCTGTCACCGCCGAGCTCGAAGAAGTTCTCCTCGACGCCGATCGACGGCAGTCCGAGCACCTCCGCCATCAGGGCGGCGAGGACCTCCTCGGGGCTCCCCGCCGGACCGGAGCGCTCCACCGAAACCGCGGCGGGACGGGCCGGGGCGGCCGGCGCGGGCAGGGCCCGGCGGTCGAGCTTCCCGTTGGGGGACAGCGGGAGCCGCTCCAGCGGAACGAGGACGGCCGGAACCATGTACTCGGGGAGCCGGTCGGCGGCCAGCGCGCGCAGGGCGTCCTGATCGACGGCCGCACCGGCCGTCGGGACGACGTACGCCACCAGGCGGAGGACCCCGGGGACGTCCTCGCGGACCAGCACGGCGACCTGCTCGACATCGGCGGCCGAGCCGAGCACGGCCTCGATCTCGCCGAGTTCGATGCGGAAGCCGCGGAGTTTGATTTGGTCGTCGGTGCGGCCGAGGTAGTGGAGGTGGCCGTTGGG